>NZ_JABXEO010000071.1:0-47342 GCF_013372585.1 Myxococcus sp. AM010 | reverse complement strand
GGCGGGGACCGGTGGGCTGCGCCGGGGCGGCGGGGGCCTGGGCGGGCGCGGCCGGGCGGTTGAGCTGACCCAGCACGTCGTCCTTGTGCACGCGGCCACCAGCGCCGCTGCCCTTCACCTGGGAGAGGTCCACCCGGTTCTCCTCGGCCACCTTGCGCGCGGTGGGCGTGGCGCGCGCGTCGGACGCGGCGGGCGCCTCCGCGGCGGCGGGAGCGGGCGCGGCGGCGGGAGCCGGAGCCGCGGCGGGCTTGGCGGCGGGAGCGCCGGCGCCCGCCTCGATGAGGCCCAGCACCTCGCCCACGCGGACCTTGTCACCCTCATTGAAGGCGATGCTGGACAGCGAGCCCGCGGACGGGGCCGGCACGTCGATGGTGACCTTGTCGGTCTCCAGGACGACGAGCGGCTCGTCGGCGGTGACGGCCTCACCTTGCTTCTTGTTCCACTTGCCGACGACGGCTTCGGTGATGGATTCGCCCAGGGGGGGCACCTTGATTTCAACGGCCATGCTTGGTCCCTCGGAGGATGGCTTCCTCGATGATGAGCTGCTGCTCGTATTCGTGTGTCTTGGGGAAGCCCGTGGCGGGGCTGGCGGCTTCGGCGCGGCCGATGTAGCCGATCTTCACCTGCTGCTTCGGCTGCGTGGAGGCCAGGTCGTGCAGGCGGGGGAACATGAAGTGCCAAGCGCCGGCGTTGCGCGGCTCTTCCTGTACCCACAGCAGCTCGGCCAGCTTCGGCATCTTCGCCATGAGCCCCGCCAGCACGTCAGCGGCGAACGGGTAGAGCTGCTCCAGCCGGACGATGGCGATGCTTTCGTCCTTGCGCTCGTCGCGCGCCTTCACCAGGTCGTAGTACACCTTGCCGCTGCACAAGAGCAGCCGCGTCACGCCCGCCGGGTCCACCCGGTCCAGGATGACTTCCTGGAAGGTGCCCGTGGCCAGCTCGTCCACCTTGCTGGTGGCCTCCGGCCGGCGCAGCAGGCTCTTGGGCGACATGATGACCAGCGGCTTGCGCACCGGGCGCAGCACCTGGCGGCGCAGCAGGTGGAAGATCTGCGCGGGCGTGGTGGGGTAGCAGACCTGGATGTTGTCCTCGGCGCACAGGTCCAGGAAGCGCTCCAGCCGCGCGCTGGAGTGCTCCGGGCCCTGGCCTTCGTAGCCGTGCGGCAGCAGCAGGGTGAGGCCGCTGAGGCGGCGCCACTTGCTCTCACCGGCGGCGATGAACTGGTCGATGATGATCTGCGCGCCGTTGCCGAAGTCACCGAACTGCGCTTCCCACGCCGTCAGGCCGTCCGGCACGTCCAGGCTGTAGCCGTACTCGAAGCCGAGCACGCCCATCTCCGACAGCGGGCTGTTGTAGACGTGGAAGCCATTCTTTCCCTTGCCGCTGACGAACTGGCGCAGCGGGACGAACTTCTCGCCCGTCTTCACGTCGTGCACCACCGCGTGGCGGTGGCTGAAGGTGCCGCGCTCGCTGTCCTGGCCGGTGATGCGGATGTTGTAGCCCTCGGAGAGCAGCGTGGCGTAGGCCAGCGACTCGCCCTCGCTCCACTGCAGCTCGCCGCTGTCCAGCATGCCCAGGCGCTTCTTGATGACGGTGCGCTCCACGTCGCGGTGGACGTTGAAGCCCTCCGGCAGCGTGGACAGCTTGCGCAGCGCATCGCACAGCACCTGCTTGTCCACCGCGGTGGACACGTCCGCCGCGCTCTTCAGCGAGCCGCCCTGGTAGGGCTTCCACAGGCCTTCCAGCGCGCTGGGCTCCTTGAACTGGCTCTCCTGGCGCGCGCGGGTGAGCGCCGCGTCGAAGTCCTGCTGGCACTTCTGCTTGATGGCCTCGGACTCCTCGGCCGGAATCTTGCCCTGCTCCGCCAGCTTCGCCGCGTAGCGCGTGCGCACCGTCGGGTGCTTGCGGATGATGTCGTACATCGCCGGCTGCGTGAACGCGGGCTCGTCACCCTCGTTGTGGCCGTAGCGGCGGTAGCAGACCAGGTCGATGACGACGTCCGTCTTGAACGTCTGGCGGTACTCGGCCACCAGCTTCGCGATGTGGACGCAGGCCTCCGGATCATCCCCGTTCACGTGGAAGATGGGGATGTCCAGCATCTGCGCGATGGCGGTGGAGTAGAGGGACGAGCGCGAGTCATGCGGGTCGGTGGTGAAGCCGACCTGGTTGTTGATGACGACGTGGACCGTGCCGCCCGTGGTGTAGCCCTTGAGGCCAGACAGGTTGAGCGTCTCCGGCACCACGCCCTGGCCGATGAAGGCCGCGTCGCCGTGGATGAGCAGCGGCATCACGCCGGTGCGCTCGGTGTCTCCGGCGCGGTCCTGCTTGGCGCGCACGCGGCCCTCCACCACGGGGTCCACCGCTTCCAGGTGGCTGGGGTTGAAGGCCAGCGACAGGTGCAGCTTGCGGCCCTGGCGCGTGGTGTGGTCCGACGAGAAGCCCATGTGGTACTTCACGTCGCCGCGGCCCAGGTAGGCCTGCGGGTTCCGGGGCCCGTCGAACTCGCTGAAGATCTGATCCGGCTTCTTGCCCAGGATGTTCGTCAGCACGTTGAGGCGGCCGCGGTGGGCCATGCCGATGACGATTTCCTTCAGGCCCATGCCGGTGGCCACCTCGCCCAGGGCGTCCAGCATGGGGATGAGCGCCTCGCCGCCGTCCAGGCTGAAGCGCTTGGCGCCCACGTACTTGGTGTGGAGGAAGTGCTCGAAGCCCTCCGCGTACGACAGCTTGGTGAGGATGTGCCGGCACTCGTCCGGGGAGAGGTCGGTGCGGTTCTCGCTGAACTCCATCCGGTGCATCAGCCAGCGGCGGCGCTGGCTGTCGAGCATGTGCATGTACTCGACGCCGATGGTGTCCGTGTACGTGCGGCGCAGGCGCGCCAGCAGGTCCGCCAGGCGCACGCGCTGCTCGCCGAACACGCCGTTGGTCTCCACGAGCTGCTCGGACTCGGCGTCGGTGAAGTGGCTGTCATCCACCAGGGCCACGTCCGCCACGTGCTCCAGCGCCGGGCGCGGACGGCCCAGCGGATCCAGCTTCGCGCGCAGGTGGCCGCGCAGGCGGAAGGCGAAGATGACGTGGTCCACGCGGGCCTGCAGCGAGATGTCCTGGACCGTCTGGCCGGGCGCGGCCGCCGGGGCGGCCTGCGGCGCCGCCGCGGGCTGGGCCTTGGCCGCGGCGCCCTTGCCGCCGCCCTGGGGCGCCGCGGGAGCCGGTACCGGCTCCAGCAGCCGGGTGCTGAAGATGGGTCGGCCGGCGCCGTTGCTGCGGTCGAAGACCTCGCGCCAGCTCGCATCCACGCTGGCGGGGTCCTCCAGATAACGGGCGTAGAGGCCCTCGATGAAGTCGATGTTGGCGCCGGAAAGGAACGTGTCCTGGAAATTCGCCATGGCGGTGTCGTCTTTTACTGGATGGGCGCCCCGTTGGGGGGTTTTCGCAGCAACTTTTGTAGCGCCCGCCCGCTGGCCGATAAGCCGCACCCCTTGCCGTGGAGCAGGTGGATTCATGCCCCGGGTGAGCGCAACTTCAACCGTTCCATCCAGAAGGAATGGTAGAGAACGCGTTTCCTGTCTCCCCCTTCCGCAACGAGGCCGTCTCCATGCTGCTCCAAGGCAAGAAGCTGCTCATCACCGGAGTGCTCACGCCTCAGTCCCTGGCCTACGGCATCGCCGAGCACGCGCTGGCACAGGGCGCCGAGGTCCTCCTCACCGGCTTCGGCCGGGCCAGGTCCCTCACCGAGCGGAGCGCCAGGCGCCTCAAGCCGGGGCTGGAGGTGCTGGAGCTGGACGTCACCAACTCCGCCCACTTCCCCGCGCTCACGGACGCCCTGCGCCAGCGCTGGGACCGGGTGGACGGTGTGTTGCATTCCATCGCCTTCGCGCCCGAGGATGCTTTGGGTGGCAACTTCCTCAACACCCCGTGGGAGAGCGTGCAGACGGCGTTCCGCATCTCCACCTTCTCGCTGAAGGAGCTGTCGGTGGCGTGCCTGCCGCTGATGACGCAGGGCGGTTCCATCGTCACGCTGGACTTCGACAACCGCGTCGCCTGGCCCATCTACGACTGGATGGGGGTGTGCAAGGCGGCGCTGGAGTCCACGGTGCGCTATCTGGCGCGCGATCTGGGTCCCAAGGGCATCCGCGTCAACGCGCTGGCCGCCGGGCCGCTGGCCACCATCGCCGCGAAGGGAATTCCGGGCTTCAAGGCCCTGGAGCGTGGCTGGAGCCATCAGGCCCCCCTGGGCTGGAGCGCCAAGGACAGCCACGACCTGGTGGCTCGCACCGCATGTGCCCTGCTGTCGGATTGGCTGCCCTCCACCACCGGCGAAATGATCCACGTGGACGGTGGCTACCACGCCATTGGCGCCCCCCCGGCGACGCCGGACGCGGACGAGCTCCCGCCCAAGCCGGCCGGCGAGTAGTCCCGTCCCCCTGGGAGCATCTGGACCCAGGGGGGATGCCCTGAGGTCATCCGACACCTGCCTGCCCGGACGGATGCCGGGCCGGACCGCCCCCTGTTCTCACGTGAGCGCCCTCACGGTAGAGTCGTGAACGTTTCGCAGGACTCTCCGCGCGTCGCGGGGCCTGCGCAGGAGCCGCCGCACAGTGAGCACCCACAGCACCAACGTCTTGCTGGTGGACGACAGCCCGACGGTTCGCAACATCGTCAAGATCTACCTGATGAACCTCAAGGTCTCGACGCTCGAAGCCGACGATGCGACGCGGGGGCTGCAGATTCTCCGGCTGGTGCCGGTGAGCCTCGTCATCGCGGACATCAACATGCCGGGGATGGACGGCATCACCTTCGTCAAGGAGGTGCGCGCCAGCGCGATGCCGCAGGTGCGCTCGGTGCCCATCCTGCTGCTGACGGCGGAGAAGAACGTGGACCTGCGTCAGCGTGGCACCGAGGCCGGGGCCAACGCCTTCATCCAGAAGCCGGTGTCCCACCACGAGCTGACGGAAACGGTCCGCCAGTTCCTCGCGAAGGCCTGACCGCCGTGAGCCTGCCGTCCCTGCTGCTCGTCGACGACAGCGATGCGATTCTCGCGCTGGAGCGGGCCATCCTCTCCGGCCACTACACCATCCACACCGCCAGCAACGGCCGCGAGGCCCTGGAGAAGGTGGGGCGCCTGCGTCCGGTGGCGGTGTTGCTCGACTTGTCCATGCCGGAGATGGACGGCGACGAGGTCCTCCAGCGGATGAAGGCGGACCCGGCCACGGCCGACATCCCCGTCATCATCATCTCCTCGGAGAAGTCCCGCGCGGAGGCGTGCCTGGGGCTGGGCGCGGAGGCCTTCCTGGCCAAGCCGTTCCGCGCGGAGGAGCTGCTGCAGACGGTGGGCGAGGCCATGACGAGCGCGCGGCAGCGGGCGCGCACGGGCTCGCTGCTGGTGCTGCGCGTGACGGTGGGCGAGCTGGAGTTCGCCATTCCGCTGGACGCGGTGCGGGAGGTGCTGCTGCATCCGGCGACCCGGCCGCTGCCCACCGGGCCGGCGTACCTGCGCGAATACGTAGAGGTGCGGGGCGCGGCGCTGTGCGTGCTGGACGTGGCGCGCCGGCTGGGCGTGGAGCACAAGCTGACGCGCGTGGAGCGCATGCTCGTCGTCATCGAGGCGGAGGGCGTGTCGCTGGCGCTCGCCGTGGACACGGTGAAGGACCCCGAGGAATACGCGGCGGCGGACATCGACCGGCGCGAGCGCGTGGGCGGCGCCGACCATGGTCCGCTGCGCGATGGGCTCATCGGCATGCTGCGGTCCGGAGGGCGCTCGCTGCCCATCCTGGATCCGCGGGTATTCATCGCGCGGGGGCTCCTGCGGGAGCTGCCCGCGATGCTCGAGGCCGCGGAGGCCGGGCGGAACGCATGAGCGGAGCGCTCGACCCGCGGCTGCTGGCCCGCGCGCGGGAGGTGGTGGCCAGCATCACTGGCTTTCGCAATGACGCCATCGCCTCCGAGGCGGTGGAGCGCGTCGTTCGCGCGGAGCTGACCCGCGGGCGCACCGCGCCCGACCTGCTGGGCGAGCTGCTCCACCCCGTCTCCCACCTGGGCACCGCGCTGGTGAAGGCCGTCCTGGTGGGGGAGACGTACTTCTTCCGCCACCCGGAGCACTTCCGCTTCATCTCCCACGAGGCCGTGCCCGCGGCGCTCCAGCGCGGCGCCCTGGCCCTGCGGGGCTGGAGCGCGGGCTGCGCGTCCGGCGAGGAGGCGTATTCGCTGGCCGCGTGTCTCCAGGCGTCGCTGCCGCACGGCTTTCCGGTGGAGGTGCTGGGCACGGACATCCACGAGGCCAGCCTGGAGGCGGCGCGCCGCGCCACCTACGGGACGTGGTCCCGCCGCGAGTCCGCGCCGCGCCTCTTCCCGCTCTACTCGGAGACGGGCGAGCGCGAGGTCACCATCCTTCCCCCTGTCCGCCGCATCACCACCTTCGCCCAGGCGAACCTGCTGGCGCCGCTGCCCGAGCGCTTCGGCCGCTTCGACTTCATCCTCTGCCGCAACGTGCTGACCTACTTCACTCCCGCCGCGCGTGACGCGGCCATCTCCCTCCTGTCGCGCACGCTCAACCCCGGCGGCTGGCTGTTCCTGGGCGCCGTGGAGGTGGACCGTGTCCCCGCGGGCATGGTCCGCGAGGGGCCGCCGGAGCTGCAGGCCTTCCGCCTCCTCACGCCGGAGGAGCTGAGCGCGCGCGCCGCCGCCGCGTCGCGCGCCGCCGCCCGCGCCCGTCCGGTGGCGGCGCCGTCCCGCCGTCCGGTGGCGCCGCTGATGCCCGCGCCGGCGCGCGAGGTGCCCGTGGCGCCTCCGCCGCCGCCCACGCGGCTGCACCTGAATGCGCTGGAGCGCATCGAGGAAGGCGATGAGGTGGGCGCGTCCTCCGTGCTGGAGGCCCTGGTGCGCCAGGCGCCAGACTATCTGCCGGGGCTGCTGGAGCTGGCCCTGCTGCGGGAGCGCTCCGGGGCGCGGGAAGGCGCGGTGCCGCTGATGCGCGCCCTGCGCTCGCGCGCCGAGCGGCTCCCACCCGACCAGGTCGTGGAGGGGCCAGAGGCCCTGCCCGCGCGGTTCTACCAGGCGTCCGCTGACGCCTACCTCAACCAGGGCGCGCTCGAATGAAGGTCACCCCGCGGACGTTGGAAGAGGCCCAGGAGGCCGAGGCGCGCGAGCTGTTGGAGCGGCGCGCGTCCCGCCTGCGAGAGCAGGGGGAGAACACCGTCGAGGAGGCGGTCCACTGGATCGCCGAGTTTCCCCTCGGTGAGGAGCGCTACGCGCTCTCCCTGGAGTCGCTGCGCGCCGCGCTGCCCCTGAAGATGGTGTCGCCGGTGCCGCTGTCGGCGCCGCACGTCGTCGGGGTGCTGCGCTTCCAGGGCCAGGTGCTGGCCGCGCTCAGCCTGGCGTCGCTGCTGGGCGGCCACGGCTGGCGGCAGGACCCGGCGGTGCTGCTGGTGGTGGACCGTGGAGACGGCGAGCTGTGCGCGCTGGACTGCGAGGCCATCCCCCGGCCCACCACGCTGCCCATGAGCGCGGTGGAGGCCGCGCGGGCGCGCGCGGAGGGTGCGGTGATGGAGGTCTTCACGCAGGACCGGCAGCTCATCCACCTCATCGACCTGAAGCGGCTGTTCTCCGCCACGCGCGGCACGGGAGCCCGTCATGCCCGTTGATCCGATGCTGCAGGGGCTCGTCGCGGGCTTCGCCGTCGAGGCCCAGGAAGTGGTCCAGAAGGTCACCATGGACCTGCTGGAGCTGGAGCGCGAGGGCCTGGAGACGGACGCCCTCACCAGGCTCTACATCCGGCTGGGCCGTCACCTGCACACCCTGAAGGGGAGCGCCGCCTCGCTGGGCATGCAGGACCTGAGCGACATCGCCCACAAGCTGGAGGACGCGCTCGCCCCGCTGAAGGCCCACCCGCGGAAGATGCCGCGGCCGGTGGTGGACATCCTGCTCCACGGCCTGGACCTCTTCCTGCTCCGCGCGCAGGCCCACGCGGATGGGCGTGGGGACGCGCTGCCGGACCCGGCCGCCGCCCTGGCGCAGCTGGTGGCGGACGCGCCGCCGCCCGACGAGGCCGCGGCCATGGTCGCCCCCTCCGGGGAGGAGGCCGCCGTCGCCGCGCCGGCTCCAGCCGCGCCCGCGGAGCCCGTGTCCGTGCCGGACGCGGCGCTGCCGGAGTCCGCGGACGCGGGCTGGCGGGTGTCGTCGTGGCAGGTGACGTCGCTGATGCGCGAGGTGGAGCGCCTGCGCGAGGTGCGCCTGCGCGTGGAGGAGCGGGGCCGCGAGCTGGAGCGGGTGGCCGTGCTGCTCGCGAAGGAGGGGCTGCTGGCGGAGACGGCGGAGGCGCGCACGGCGCTGTCCGGCACCGCGCGCTCGCTGCGCACCGACGGCGAGGAGACGAGTGACATCGTCGATGCGCTGGAGGACGGCCTCAAGGCCATCACCACGCGCCCGGTGCGCACCATCCTGGACCCGCTCCAGCGGATGGTGCGCGACCTGTCCCGCCAGCTGGGCAAGGAGGCGCGGCTGTCGGTGGTGGGCGCGGAGGTGTCGCTGGACCGGCGCCTGCTGGAGAAGCTGCAGGGCGCGCTGGTGCACCTGCTGCGCAACGCCGTGGACCACGGGCTGGAGCTGCCGGCGGAGCGCGAGCGCGCGGGCAAGCACCACGAGGGCGCGCTCACCCTGCGCGTGGAGCAGCAGGGCAACCTGCTCTACCTGGAGGCGTCCGACGACGGCGCCGGCATCGACGTGGAGGTGGTGCGCCGCCTGGCCGAGCAGCGCGGCGTCGTCACGCCGGAGGAGACGGCGCGCCTCAACGAGAACCAGCTGAGGGATCTCATCTTCCGGCCCGGCTTCAGCACCCGCACGGACGTGACGGACACGTCCGGCCGCGGCGTGGGCCTGGACGCGGTGCGCGCGTCGGTGGAGGGGCTGCAGGGCCGCATCGAGGTGGCGAGCACGCCGGGGCAGGGCACGCGCTTCATGCTGACGCTGCCCACGGACCTGGGCAGCTCCCCGGTGCTGGTGGTGCGCGTGCTGGAGCAGCTGGTGGGCCTGCCGATGCTGGCGGTGGAGGCCACGCAGCTGGCGCGCGCGGAGTCGCTGCGCCTGGGCAAGCGCCGGGCGCACCTGGAGTACCAGGGGCAGCTGTTGTCGGTGGTGGACCTGGGGGCGCGGCTGGGCCTGCGCGCCCTGGCGCCGCCGACCGAAGGGCAGCCGCTGCTGATTGTCCAGAGCGGTGGCAAGCGCGTGGCGCTGGTGGTGGACGCGGTGGTGGGGGACCGGGACCTGGTCATCCGCCCGCTGCCCTCGGAGGTGCGCGACGTGCCGGCCTGGCAGGGCGCGGCCACGCTCAGCCGCGGTGAGCTGCTGCTCATCTGCCGTCCGGACTGGCTGGTGACGGAGACGGTGCAGGTGCAGGTGTCGGCGCAGCGGCGGGCGTTGGTGGTGGACGACTCGCTGACCGCGCGGGCGCTGCACCGGGCCATGCTGGAGGCCGGCGGCTTCACGGTGCACCTGGCGGCCAGCGGGGCCCGGGGCCTGGACCGGCTCCAGTCGGACACCTACGACGTCGTCATCTGCGACCTGGACATGGAGGAGATGGACGGCATCCAGCTCATCGCGAAGCTGCGTGAGCGCCCGGAGACGGCGTCGCTGCCCGTCATCCTGGTCTCCGCGCATGACAGCGCGGTGGCGCGCGAGCGGGGCCTGAAGGCGGGCGCGGACGGCTACCTCAGCAAGCGCGAGTGCGCCGCGGGCCGGCTGCTGGCGGAGGTGCTGGACGTCATGAGCCGCCGGGGGAGTCGCGCGTGAGCGACAAGCGGCCCATCCGGGTCCTCGTGGTGGACGACTCGCCCACCATGGCGAACATGCTGACGGCCCTCCTCACGGAGGAGCCGCGCATCGAAGTCGTGGGCCGCGCGGGAGACGGCAACCGCGCCGTGCAGCTGGCGCGTCTCTTGCGCCCCGATGTCATCACCATGGACCTGCTGCTGCCCGGCCTGGATGGACCGGGGGCCATCGCCGCCATCATGTCCCAGTCCCCCGCGCGCATCCTCGTGGTGAGCGCGGTGGCGGAGCAGCGCGGCGTGGACCTGGGCTTCCAGGCGATGAGCGCCGGCGCGCTGGAGCTCATCGGCAAGCCCAACGTGACGAACGCGGAGGAGCTGCGCCGCTGGGGCAAGGAGCTGGCGCACTCGGTGTGCCTCATGGCGGAGGTGCCGGTCATCTCCCGTCGGCCGCGCGCGGCCACCGCGCCGCCGCCGCCCACCGGGGCGCGGGTGGACATCTTCGGCGTGGTGGCCTCCACGGGCGGGCCGCCCGCGCTGGCGGACGTGCTGTCCAAGCTGCCGCGCTCGCTGCCGGTGCCGCTGCTCATCGCCCAGCACATCACCGTGGGCTTCACCCAGGGCATGGTGCGCTGGCTGTCCCAGGTGACGCCGCTGCCGGTGGCCATCGCCAGGGACGGCGAGCGGCTGGAGCCGGGCCGCGTGTACTTCCCGCTGGACGGGCATGACCTGCTGGTGGACGAGGCCGGGCTGGCGCGCCTGCAGCCCAGCCGGGGCGGACCGTGCCCCAGCGGGGATGTGATGCTGACGTCGCTGGCCTCCGCCTTTGGCCGGCGCAGCGGCGGGGTGGTGCTCACCGGCATGGGCGAGGACGGCGCGCGGGGCCTCCTGGCCATCCGCAGGGCGGGCGGCGTCACCTTCTCCCAGGACGAGGCGTCGTCGGTCGTCTTCGGCATGCCGCGCGCCGCGCTGGATGTGAAGGCCACCGACCAGGGCGTTCCCCTGGCTTCAATGCCGGAGCTCATCCTCCAGAGCTGTACCTTCGCCCCCTTCCGGGGCGGACGCCCCGAGGGAGGGCCCACCCGGTGAGCCCCTCCTGTGCCTGTTTCGCCTGCCCGCCTCCGCGCGGGTGCCGTGCTGACGTCGTTTCCCCGGCGGTGATTCCGTGAGCCTCCCGCAACAATCCTTCGCCTCCCAGTGGTCGCAGCAGTTCCGCCAGTCGTTGGGGCTGGCGCCGAAGTTCGTGCTCGTCACGGCGCTCATCAGCGCGACGGTGGCCACCCTGCTCACCGGCATCGCCACGCGGCGGCTGGAGAGCGACCTGGCGGACAGCTACCTGGGCGCGGGGCGGCACGTGGCCCGCGGGCTGGCGGTGGCGGCGGAGCAGGGCGTGGCGACGGGCGCCAGCGCGCTCCAGCCCATGCTGGACGCCAGCGTGGGCCACTCGGACCTGGCCTATGCCTTCATCCAGGACTCGGCTGGCAACGTGGTGGCCCACACCTTCCCGGACGGCTTCCCGGACGCGCTGAAGGAAGCGGTCGCCACCGCGGGCGCGGGCGCGGTGCTGGAAGCGGACGCCGGGGGCCGCCGCCTGCGCGCCATGGACGTGGTGGCGCCGGTGGCCGGTGGCCGGCTGGGCTCGGTGCACGTGGGCGTGTCCCGGGACCACATTGACGGACTGGTGTCCGCGCTGCGGGTGCGGATGGTGGGCTTCGCGGCGCTGCTGGTGGCCCTGGGCGTGGCGGTGTCCGCGCTGTTCGGCCGCAGCATCGTCGGGCCGCTGAAGAGCCTGACGGAGGTGGCCGGCCACATCGTGGAGTCCGGCGACTTGACGCGCCCCATCCAGGTGAAGAGCGGCGACGAGGTGGGCCGGCTGGCCAGCTCCTTCGCGCAGATGGTGGCGCGGCTGCGCGAGGTGACCGTCAACCTCCAGCAGGCGGCCGTGGCGCTCACCCAGTCCACCGAGCACCTGAATTCGTCCTCCACGGAGCAGGCGCAGACCATCTCCCGGCAGGCCGCGGCGCTGCAGGAGACGCAGGTGACGGCGCAGGAAATCAAGCAGACCTCCATGCTGGCCGCGCAGAAGGCGGAGAGCGTGCTGTCGGTGGCCGAGCGCGCCGACACGCTGGCCAAGTCCGGCGAGGCGTCGATTGAGCTCACCATGGCGGGGCTCAACGACATCCGCGCCCAGGTGGGGGAGATTGCCCAGAAAATCGTCGAGCTGGGTGAGCGCACGCAGCAGATTGGCGGAATCACCCAGACGGTGAAGGACCTGGCGGACCAGTCCAACATGCTGGCGCTCAACGCCGCCATCGAGTCCGTCCGCTCCGGCGAGCACGGCAAGGGCTTTGGCGTGGTGGCGCGCGAAATCCGCGCCCTGGCGGACCAGTCCATCGAAGCCACCACGCGGGTGCGCGAGCTGCTGGACGACATCGCCAGCCAGGTGGCGTTGGCGGTGCGAATCACGGAGCGCGGCGCCGAGCGCATGGAGTCGGGCCTGGCCCAGGTGCGCACCAGCGGGCAGAACCTGCGGGAGCTGTCCTCCATCGTCCAGGACAACGCCGCCGCCGTCCGGCAGATTGCCGCCGCCGTCAGCCAGCAGAACGTGGGCATCAACCAAATCACCCTGGCGGTGAACGACTTGTCCAAGATGATGGATGAGACGGTGGCCCGCATCGGCTCCACCGGCGAGGCCGCCACCACGCTGCAAATCGTCTCCGAGCAGCTCTCCAGCGCGGTGAAGAGCTACCGCGTCGAGTAGCGCTCCGGACAGACGAAGGCCCCGGCTCCCTCGGGAAGGGGACCGGGGCCTTGTCATGTCAGCCGCTGGCGCGGCCAGGCGCTACGCCACCGCGGCGGCGGCGGGCTGCGTGCGCAGCTTGAGGCTTTCGCCGTCCACGTCGTAGTGGGCGGTGCCGCCGTGCTTCAGGTCCCCGAAGAGGAGCGCCTCGGCGAGCGGCTTCTTCAGCGCGTTGTCCACCAGCCGGGCCATGGGCCGCGCGCCGAAGGCCGGGTCGTAGCCGTGCTCGGCCAGCCACGCGCGGGCGGCGGGCGTCAGCTCCAGCTTCACCTTCTTCTCGTCCAGCATCTTCTGGAGCAGGCGCACTTCCTTGTCCACCACCTTGAGGATGACCTCGGGCGGCAGGCCGGAGAAGAGAATCCACCCGTCCAGGCGGTTGCGGAACTCCGGCGTGAAGGTGCGCTCAATCGCCTTCTTCGCGCGGGTGGCGTCCACGGGCTTGGCGAGGTCGCCGAAGCCAATGGCCTTGGTGCTCATCTCCTGAGCGCCCGCGTTGGTGGTGAGGATGAGGACGATGTTGCGGAAGTCGGCCTTGCGGCCGTTGTTGTCCGTCAGCGTCGCGTGGTCCATCACCTGGAGCAGGATGTTGAAGAGGTCCGGGTGGGCCTTCTCGATTTCATCCAGCACCACCACCGCGTAGGGGTGCTTGCGCACGGCGTCCGTGAGCAGGCCGCCCTGGTCGAAGCCGACGTAGCCCGGCGGCGCGCCGATGAGCCGGCTCACCGTGTGCTTCTCCGAGTACTCGCTCATGTCGTAGCGCAGGAACTCCACGCCCAGCGACTGCGCCAGCTGCTTGGCCAGCTCCGTCTTGCCCACGCCCGTGGGGCCGGAGAAGAGGAACGAGCCAATGGGCTTCTCCGGCGCGCGCAGGCCGGAGCGCGCCAGCATGATGGCGCTGACCAGGTCCTTGATGGCCGGGTCCTGCCCGAAGATGACGCCCTGGAGGTCCTTCTCCAGACTCTGGAGCTGCACGCCCTCGCTGGCGGACACGCTCTTGGCGGGGATGCGCGCCATCTTCGCGACGACGGCCTCCACGTCCGCGCCGCTGACGGTGTTGGAGCGCTGGCCCTCCGGCTTGAGCCGCTCGGCCGAGCCCGTCTCGTCGATGACGTCGATGGCCTTGTCCGGCAGGAACCGGTCGTTGATGTGCTTGGCGGACAGCTCCGCCGCCGCGCGGATGGCCTCGGGCTGGTACTTCACCCCGTGGTGCTCCTCGTAGCGGCTCTTCAGCCCCTCCAGGATGAGGATGGTGTCCTCGACGGAGGGCTCGCTCACCTCGACCTTCTGGAAGCGGCGGGACAGGGCCCTGTCACGCTCGAAGGCGGACTTGTACTCCTGGTACGTCGTCGACCCGATGCAGCGCAGCCGCCCGCTGGCCAGCGCGGGCTTGAGCAGGTTGGACGCGTCCATGGAGCCGCCACTGGTGGCGCCCGCGCCGACGATGGTGTGGATTTCGTCGATGAAGAGGATGGCGTTCGGCTGCTCCTTCAGGGCCTTGAGCACGCCCTTGAGCCGCTCCTCGAACTGGCCGCGGAACTTGGTGCCCGCCAGCAGCGCGCCCATGTCCAGCGAGTAGACGACGGCGTCCTTCAGCACCTCCGGCACGCGGCCTTCGTGGATGTGCAGCGCCAGCCCTTCCGCGATGGCCGTCTTGCCCACGCCCGCCTCACCCACGTAGAGCGGGTTGTTCTTCCGGCGGCGGCAGAGCACCTGGATGGTGCGCTCCAGCTCCTTCTCGCGGCCGATGAGCGGGTCGATGCGCCCCTCCTGGGCCTCGATGTTGAGCTGCACCGTGTAGGCCTCCAGCGGGCTCTTCTTCGGGGCCTCGCCCTCGTCGTCGTCGCCCATGGGGGCGGCGTGGCCGGCGCTCTCCTCGCCTTCACCCTCACCCTCGCCGTCCTTGGTGACGCCGTGGGAGATGTAGTTGAGCAGGTCCAGCCGGGTGACGCCCTCCTGCTGGAGCAGGTAGAGCGCGTGGCTCTCGTCCTCGCGGAAGAGGGCCACCAGCACGTCCCCGCCGTCGATGAGCTTCTGCTCGGCGGACAGGGCGTGCATGGCGGCGCGGTGGAGCACCCGCTCCACGCCGATGGTCTGCTGCGGCTCGGCGTCCACGCCCTCCGGCAGGCGTTCGACGGTCTCCTCCAGGAAGGAGACCAGGCGCTCCTGGAGTTGCTTCACGTTGGCGCCGCACCCCTTCAAGACTTCGCGCGTGCGCGCGTCCCGGGTGAGCGCCAGGAGCAGGTGCTCCAGCGTCAGGTACTCGTGGCGCATCTTCCGCGCCTCGTCCAGGGCGGTGCGGAAGCTGGCCTGCAACTCTTTGGCAATCAGCGGTCCTGCCACGTTTCAACCTTCCTCGGGTTCCATGGAGAGCCGCAGCGGCATGTCGTTCTCCTGCGCCGCGGCCTCCACCGTCTGAATCTTCGTTTCGGCGACGTCGTACGTATAAACGCCGGCCACCCCGACACCGTTGTAATGAACGTGCAGCATGATCTGCACGGCATCCGTCTCCGACTTGTGGAAGACCTCCTTGAGCACGGCCACGACGAACTCCCGGGTCGTGTAGTTGTCGTTGTGGAGGAGCACCTTGTAGAGCGGCGGTTTCTTGAGCTTCTGCTTGGGGGCGGACTCCGTGATGACGGAGGTGTCGTGCTCATGCTTCTGCGCCATAAGTCGTTCGGACTCCCTTTGCTGAACGGGCGGGGGATTTTCAGTCCCCCTCCTTGAAACCAGTCTCCGCCCGCCACTGGGGCAGGCCTCCTTCGACGGCTGCCCGCTCGTGGGCCAGGAAGCCGCGCACGGCCCTGTCCATGCCCGGGTGGAGGAGCAGGTGCGCACTGTACGTGAGGTGTGGCTCGAAGCCCCGGGTGAGCTTGTGCTCTCCCCCCGCGCCCGGCTCGAAGCGCTCCATCCCGGAGGTGATGCCCTCCGAGAGGGGGTGGTACAGGCAGACGTTGAAGTGAAGGAAGGGGTGCTCCTCGAAGCAGCCCCAATAACGGCCATACAGAACGTTGGCACCCGTGAAGTTGAAGGCACCGGCGACCAGCCGGCCTTCCCGGCGGGCCTCCACCCACTCGCAGCGGTGCCGGAAGCGGGCGAGCATGCGCGCGAAGAAGTCCGGGGTGAGAAAGCGCTGGCCCCACGGATACTTGTCCACCGTGGTGGCGTACAGGCGGTGGACGGTGTCCGCGTCCACGTCCGCCAGCGCGTCCCCGCGCAGGGTGCGGACCTCGATGCCGTGCTCGCTCAGGGCCCGCAGCTCCCGGCGCAGCTGGTTGCGGCGCTTGGCGTGGAAGCGGGCGAGGAAGTCCTCCAGCGTCCGGTAGCCCCGGTTGCGCCAGTGGTACTGCACGCCCAGCCGCACTGCGAAGCCCTGGGCCTCCAGGACGGGCAGCTCCTCCTCGGTGGGGAACAGGACGTGGATGCCGGACAGGCGCTCGGCGCGGGCGAACTCCTGGGCGGCGGCGTACAGCTCCGCCTCGCGCGCGGCGCGGTCCTCGCCCGGGGCCACCAGCACGCGGCGCCCGGTGGCGGGGGTGAAGGGGACGGCGAGCACGAGCTTCGGGTAGTAGCGCAGGCCCGCGCGCTCGGCGGCGGTGGCCCAGGGGCTGTCGAAGACGAACTCCCCGTCGCTGTCGTCCTTGAGATAGGCGGGCGCGGCGGCCACCAGGCGCGAGCCGCGCCAGAGCGTCAGGTGCCGGGGGTGCCATCCCCGCGCCGGCACCGCGCAGCCGCTCTCCTCCAGCGCGGTGAGGAACGTCCACTCCAGGAACGGCGTGGCCCGTGTGTCCACCAGCGCATCCCACGTGACGCGGGGGACGTCGGTGAGGGAGCGCAGGATGCGCAGCGTGGTGGGGAGCGGTGTCGACATCGTCGGAGCCTGGGCCAGGGCGAGCCTATAACGATGCGTGCCCGCTGCTGCCACGGCTGTCCGGGCGCTACTTCCCGCGAGTCAGCTCCGCGGCGAGGAAGCGTCCGGCTTCCGCCAGTCCTTCCTCCCCCCGGCGGCGCCCCTCGTCCGATTCCATGACCCGCCGCGCGGCGTCACCCGCGGTGCCCACCTCCAGGTCCACCAGGATGAAGAAGGCGCTGAGCGCGGGGCCCACGGGGGCGATGCGTCCCGGCCGCTGGGGCCGCTCACCCAGGGTGGCGGCCACCTTCTCCACCAGCCCGTCGTCGGTGAGCCGCTTCGCCTTGCCGCGCATGGCGGTCCACGCGGCGTCCAGCAGCGCGGGCAGCATCCGTCCGGAGAGCGCGCTGGACAGCCGCTGCGCTGCTTCTTCCTCATCAATGGCGTGGGCCTGCGCGTAGGTGGGGACGAGCTTCGCCACCACCACGGCGCGGGTGGCGAGGTGGGCGAGTCTGGGCGGGTAGGACACGCGGGGCTCCGGGGCAGGGCTGGCGGGCTACCAGCGCACGAACAGACGGTACCCCCCGCTGCTGCGCTCCTCCACGAGGATTCGAGGCCGGGCGTTGGCCAGCTCCAACATTCCTTCCAGGCCCCCCGCCATCAGGTCGGGCCGGTTGTAGCGGTCCGACAGGGAGACGCGGCGGCCGCGCTCGCCCTCGGAGGACATCGAGACGTCCACGTCCGAGCGGCCCATCATCGCCAGGTAGCGAGGCAGCCGCTCCAGGGCGCGCGCCGGGCCAATCATGGGCAGGGCCACGGCCGTCACTCGCCCCACCAGCGTCTGCGCGAAGCCAACGACGCATTGCCGGCCGAGCTGCCGGTAGGCGTCCTCGTCACCGAGCTCCGCGTAGCGCTCGCGCCGCGCCAGGGCCACCGCCTGCTGCCAGAGGGCAATGGGGTAGTCCAGCTCCGGCTTCCGGCTGTCGTACCCCAGCGTCACCAACTCCTGGGCCAGCCGGCCCTCTGCCTGGAGCCCCCGCACGAACAACCCCTCGAACACGCTGGCGGGCACGCGGGGCAGTGGGGGAGGCATGCCCCCAGTCTACGCAAAATCCACTATGAGTTCATGTATTTCTTGAATTCCGGATTGATTCCGGAGCGGAGGGGGGGCGAGGGGCGATTGCCAGCCCTCGAGCCGGGTTGCTATGGGGCCGCGAGCGCCTTAGAGGAGTCGTCCAAGGAGATTTGAATGTCGGTGAACATCCAGCTCGAGTGGACCCCGAACCCCAGCACCCTGAAGTACGTGGTGGACCGGCGGTTGTTGGCCGGCGGGGCGGTGAACTTCACGAACCCCGAGGACGCCCAGGCGAAGTCCCCGTTGGCGCGCAAGCTGATGGACGTGCGCGGCGTCACGGCGGTGATGATTGGCACCAACTTCGTGACGGTGACGAAGGGGGAAGAGGGCGAGTGGGACGAGCTCAATGACGAGGTCATGTCCACGCTGGACACCCACCTGACGGCCAACGAGCCGGTGGTGGACGAGGCGGCGCTGGCGGCGGCCCGCGAGGCGGCGGGACAGGTCGGTGGTGGCACGGTGGAGGGGCGCATCCAGGACATCCTGGACAGCGAAATCCGCCCGGCGGTGGCCATGGACGGGGGTGACATCACCCTGGACCGCTTCGAGGACGGCATCGTCTACCTGCACATGAAGGGCTCGTGCGCGGGCTGCCCGTCGTCCACGGCGACGCTGAAGATGGGCATCGAGGGGCGCCTGCGGGAGATGATTCCCGAGGTCCTCGAAGTGGTGTCCGTCTGAGACGCAACGTCAAAGCCTCGCAGGTCCGGCGGGAGCTGCTGCCGGACCAGTCCCCCGCGCTGCTGCGCGAGCTGCACCTGCTCACGCGCGAGGGGCACCTCAACGCGGACGCGCTGCGCAAGCTCAAGCAGGTGAACCACCTGATGGGCCTGCTGCGCCCCGCCGTGGAGGATGTCCAGGCGCGCCACCCGGACGTGGTGATGGTGGACGCGGGCAGCGGCAACGCCTACCTGGGCTTCGTCCTCTACGAGCTGTTCCTCAAGGGCGCCGCCAGCGGCACGCTGCTGTCCATTGAAGGCCGGCCGGACCTGACGGAGCGGGCCCAGGGCCGCGCCCAGCGGCTGGGCTTCACGCGGATGCGGTTCCAGACGGCGCACATCGACACGGCGCGGTACCCGGAGCGCATCCACCTGCTGATGGCGCTGCACGCGTGTGACACGGCCACGGATGATGCGCTCGTCGCGGCCATCCGCCATGGCGCGGACCACGTCGCGGTGGTGCCGTGCTGCCAGGCGGAGGTGGCCGCGCAGCTCAAGGAGAAGCGCCCCGTCGTGGCCAGCAGCGGCAGCATGTCGTTGCTGTACGCGCACGCGTGGCACCGGCGCGAGTTCGGCTCGCACCTGACGAACGTCATCCGCGCGCTGACGCTGGAGGCCTTCGGCTACCAGGTGACGGTGACGGAGCTGACGGGCTGGGAGCACTCGCTGAAGAACGAGCTGATCCTGGGGCGTCGCGTGCACCGGGAGAACCGGCGCGCGCGCGTGCAACTGGAGCGGCTGCTGGCGGAGACGGGCGTGAATCCCAAGCTGACGCGCGAGCTGGGCGTGAAGCCCGCGGTGTCGGCCGTGGAGCCTGATTCCTCGCCGGAGCCGGAGGCCCCTGTGGCCTCCGAGCCGGTGGAGGCTTCGGACGTCTCCGGCGCGTGATTCAGAAGGGCGCCGGCCGCTCCAGCGTGACGCGCTGTCCCGTGACGGGGTGCAGGAACGACAGGGCCTCCGCATGCAGGTGCAGCCGGGGACCTGGATGGCCGTAGAGGCGGTCGCCAACAATGGGTGCACCCAGGCCGCGCGGATGGGCCGCGTGGACGCGCAGTTGGTGTGTCCTGCCGGTGCGCGGGAAGAGGGCCACCTTCGTGCGGCCGTGGCTGCGCTCAAGCACGTGCCACTCCGTCACCGCGGGCTTGCCGTGCACGGGGTCGTGAATCTGCCGGGGCCGGTCGTCCAGGTCCACGCGCATGGGAAAGTCGATGGTTCCGCGCTCGCCCCGGACGTCGCCGTCGACCCAGGCCACGTAGCGCTTGTGCACCTCGCGCCCGGCGAACTGGCGTTGCAAGGCCGCGTAGGTGCGCGCGTCCTTGGCCGCGACGAGCAGCCCCGACGTGTCCAGGTCGAGCCGGTGCGCGAGCATCATCCCCGCTGCTTCCGGGGAACGCGCGCGCAGCCGGGCCAGCACCGAGTCCTCCACCGAGACGTCCTTCGCGGGCACGGAGAGCAGGCCCTCCGGCTTGTCCACCACCACGAGCCATTCGTCCTCGAAGACGATGGGCAGCGCTCGTGACGGCAGTACGGGCACCACGAAGGGCCGGGGCGCGGAGACGGGGAGACCGTCCAGCATGTACGGCAGCAGCGGCCCGCACTTGTCCTTGCACGCGGGGTAGTACGCGCCGGCGGCCCGGCCTCCCGCGGGAGGAGGAGCGCCCCACCAGAACTCCGCGAGCGCGAGCGGACGGAAGCCCTGGGTGAGCGCATGCGCCAGGAGCTTGGGCCCGGCGCAGTCCGCCGCGCCCGATGGGGGCTCGCCACCGGCGTAGAGGCCGCGCAGGTGACGGTGGTCTCCTCGTGCATTGGGCACCACGTAGGTGTCGTGCAGGCGCTTCATCAGCGCGCGGCAGACGATGCGCCGCAGTCGCTCCATGGCGCGAAGCCGCCGCTCCACGCGGGCCCGCTTTGGCGCGAGCGCCCGCTGCGCCTCGTCGTGTTCCGCCTCCAGTCCGCGCAGCGCCGCCTTGTCCCTCCGGCTCTCCTGGTCGAGCGCATGCAGCGCCGCCCGCTTCGCCTCCTCGCTCAGCGAGTCCGAGGCCATGACCTCCGCGCGCCTCGCATGGCGCTGCTTCTTCCGGGCGTCGTGTGTGGCGCGCAGCGCCGCGCGGGCCTCGGTGTGGCGCGCTTGCAACGCGTCGTGCGCGGTCAGGACGGAGGCGCGCTCAGGGGATTGCCGGAAGGACGCCTCACGGGCCATCAGGCGCTTCACCAGGGCCTCGCCCGCGGGCTCCAGCCGCTCGCGCTCGTCACGGGCGAAGAGGGGCGGCACGAAGCCGGGGAGGTCCCACCGCCCGCCCAGCATGCCCGAGAAGGCGCGGAGGAAGCCGACGCGTCCGTCAGGCGCCTGGACCACGAGGATGCCGAACATCTTTCCACCCTCGGACGTGTCGAGGCACGAGGCCGCGAGTCCAGGCGCGACATGGCCTGCCCGGAGCTCCCGCTGCAGCCACTCCGCCGCCCGGCGTGCCAGCGCGTGGGGCCCGCCCTCGTCGAAGGGGTTTGGGAAGCTCCCGGGGAGCTCGTCCGCGAGGGGCTTCGGCTCGAAGGGCGTGAACCACGTTTCCACAGGCCCGCGTTACCACGGCACGGCGGCGCGGCGCATCCGGACGGCCCCGTTACGAGCGACCCGCCGAGGGCTCCGTCAGCAGCAGCCTGCACTTGAGCCCGCCGTTGCGCAAAGGAAGGCTCGTCGCCCCCGTCAGTCCCAGCGCCTTCACCAGCGCCGCTTCATCCGGAAGGATGACCGCCGCGCGCCACCCCGCGAAGCCCTGGCGCAGCGTGTTCCCCAGGGCCCGGTACAGCGCGGGCAGGTCCTCGGCTTCGCCCACGCGCTTGCCATAGGGCGGATTCACCACCACCAGCCCCGGGCCCGCCATGGGCGCCTTCAGCGTCCGCGCGTCCTGCCGCTCCAGCGCGAGCGTCACCCCCGCGCGCCGGGCATTGCGACGCGCCGTCCCCAGCGAGCCCGCGTTGAGGTCATAGCCATGAAGCGCCGCAGCTGGCGCGGGCAGCGCGTCCGCCTCCGCGCGCGCCTTGCGCCCGGCCCAGGCCTGGGCATCAAACGAAGGGAAGGACTCGAAGGCGAAGGCGCGCAGCAGCCCCGGCGCCCGGCGCATGGCCATCCACGCGGCCTCCACCAGGAAGGTGCCCGAGCCACACATCGGGTCCACCAGGGGCTGCGTGCCATCGTAGCCCGCCAGCCGGAGGATGCCCGCCGCCAGCGTCTCACGCAGGGGCGCGCGGCTCACTTCCTGGCGGTAGCCCCGGCGGTGCAGCGCATCCCCGCTGGTGTCGGCGCTCACGGTGAACGCGTCACCCTCCACCCGCACCAGCAACGTCAGGCCCGGGCCTCCGCCCTCTTCATCGAGCGGCCCCGCGCGCTCCACCGAGGGCACGTTCCACGCATACGCCGCCGCGGAGCACACCACGTCGGGCCCTGGCACGGGGGAGCGGCTCAGGCTCACCGACAGCTTCGGCGGCGAGCGCCCATCCCAGACGTGAGACAAATCCAACTCGGCCAGCCGGTCCGAAAGGGTGTCGGAGTCCCCCGCGCGGAAAGCGCCCACGCGCAGCAGCACCCGGCTGGCGCAGCGAAGGCGCAGGTTGGCGTCCTGGTGCAGGCCGGCCGGGCCTTCCAGCTCCACGCCGCCGTCCACGCGGCGGGGCCTCCAGCCCAGCGCGGAGGCCTCTGCCTCCAGGGCGGGCTCCAGGCCGGGGAGGGTGGAGACAAAGAGCTGTTCGTCGGTGCGGGCGCGTGTCACGGGAGCGTCCATTGTCCGCGTCCCGGCGCGCGCCGCAATGCTTCATTCAGGGCGCGGGCGCGGAGGGCCGCTCCCAGTCCGAGGCCGGAGCCGTCGGCGCGGGGGCCTCCGCGTAGAAGCCGCGGTACTCGGGCGGCAGCAGCTCCGCCACCCGGCGCATCATCGCATCCACCAGCGCCTGGCGCGGGTCCTCGGCGCCCGCCACCTCCGCCTCCAGCGCCTCCACGCGGAAGGGCGGGCCGAAGCGCACGAAGACGTCGGCGTTGAAGAGCCGCTCGCCGCCCATGTCCGAGTCGTTGATGGGCATCAGCTTCTCCGTGCCCTGCAGCGCCACCGGCACCACCGGCACGCCCGCGCGTTTGGCTATCAGCGACAGGCCCTTCTTCGCCTGGGTGAGCGTGCCCGTGCGGCTGCGCGCGCCCTCCGGGAAGATGAGCACCGACTTGCCGGCCTTGAGCGTGTCCAGCGCCCGCCGCATCGCCTCGATGTCGGGCGAGTTGGGCTTGATGGCGATGGTCTCCATCGTCTCCGAGGCCAGGCGCGTCATCACCGTGCTCTTCAGCTTCACCCCTGCCAGGAAGACGACCTTGCGCGGCCGGAAGGCCCGGTCCAGCGTGAAGCCGTCCGCGTTGGACAGGTGGTTGCAGAGAAAGAGACAGGGCTGGTCCGGGATGTTCTCCCGCCCCAGGACCTGCTCGTTCGCCAGGGTGTCCCAGACGCCGTCCATCAGGGCGCGGACCACCTGCTGGCGGGCGCCTTCCGGCAGCTTGGACATCAGGAAGAAGAGAATGCGCAGCACGTATCGGTCGCCTCTGAACGTTCCACCCGCAGATGTAGTTCCAACCAGTGTCTCGCGTCAGCATCCCTCTTGTCCCGGCGCCTCGCCTGCCGGGTGGGCCGTCGTACAGCCAACGCTCATGTGGGACTGGGGGGCGGGACGGTTTTTCCTTCCCCTCTTCCCACCCTCCATGCGGGTTGGCTATGGGAGGGCGCATGAGTCTGGTTGAAGCCCGCGCGTCGCGCGCCAGGAAGCCCGTGGAATACGAGGTCACCGTCGACCACGTGCGGAGGGACACGCACGACACGGCGACGCTGTTCCTGGATTTCGGCGGAGTGCCGCTGGACTACAAGGCCGGGCAGTTCCTCAACATCGACCCGCACCAGTTCCCAGCGCTGGGCCGCCTGTCGGCCTACCTCCAGGCGCAGAAGGGGCGGAAGGAGCCGCAGCGCTCCTATTCGCTCGCCTCCGCGCCACACGAGCCGCTGGTGGCCATCACCGTGAAGGACGAGGAGTTCATCCCCGGCCTCACCCGCTATCCGCCGCTCTTGTCGCCCTACCTCGTGCATGGCCGGCTCACCGGCGCGCGGATGAAGGTGATGGCCTTCATGGGGCCCTACGTGCTGCCGGAGGACGTGGAGACGCGCACGGAGCACGTCGTCCACCTGGTGGCCGGCTCCGGCGCGGTGCCCAACTTCGCCATCCTCAAGGACGCGCTCCACCGAGGGCTGAAGCTGCGCCACACCTTCCTCTTCTCCAGCAAGACGTGGGGGGATGTGCTGTTCGGCGACGAGCTGGCCGCCCTGGAGCGCCAGCACCCCGGCCGCGTGCGCGTGGTGCACACGCTCACCCGTGAGACGGACGAGTCCCGCTTCGGCGCCGCCGTGCGGAAGGGCCGCGTCCACCAGTCCCTGCTGGAGGAGCTGATTCAGGACCGGGACACGTGCCTGGTGTACGCCTGCGGCCCGGCGATTACGCCGTGGGACCGGCGCAAGGCGCTGGAGACGCGCACGCCCTCCACGCCGCGCTTCATGGAGACGGTGCTGGGCCACCTCCACGCGCTGGGCATCGAGGACAAGCGCATCAAACGGGAGACCTACGGCTAGGCGCTCGCGGCAGCCACAGCTCGAAGCGAGCGCCGCCGCGAGGCCGGCTGCTGGCGCGCACGCTGCCCTCATGTGCCAGCACCACGCGTCGGACGATGGCCAGCCCCAGGCCCCGCCCATTGGCGCGGGTGAGGAAGAAGGGCTGGAAGACGCGCTGCGGGTCCACGTCGGGAATGCCGGGCCCCTCGTCCTCCACCACCAGGCGCACGCCGCCGTCCGCGGGCTCCACCGACATCCGCACCTTGCCGCCCGCGGGTGAGGCCTGGACGGCGTTGCGCACCAGGTGCGTCACCGCCAACTGGAGCAGCGTCTCGTCACCTTCGAGCGAGGGCGTCTCCTCGGCCTCGTCCACGCTGAAGCGCAGCGTGGGCGCGTCCGGCGAGCCGTGCATCTGCCCCAGCGCGCGGCGCACCAGCTCGCCCAATTGCACGGGGCGGGGGCGCGGCTCCAGCGGACGCACCACGTCCAGCAAGTCCCGGACGATGTCCTCCAGCCGGATGGCCTCCTCCTCCAGCATGCCCACCGCGGCCTGCCCCGTGGGCCCCAGGTGGGCCTCGCGGCGCAGCACCGCCACCGCGTTGAGGATGGCGCCCAGGGGGTTGCGGACCTCGTGGGCCACGACGCCCGCGGCCTCGCCCAGCACCTCCAGCCGCTCGCGCGCCACCAGCTCGTCCTGGAGCCTGGACACCTCCTCCAGCCGCACCGCGGACGTCTGGTGGTGGCGCACGTTCTCCAGCGCGCCGCCCACCAGCTGCGCGAACAGCTCCAGGGTGCTGGCGCCCGCGGGGGTGAGGGCGGGGCCCTGCACGCAGAGCACGCCAAACGGATGCCCCTCCACGAGGATGGGCGCGTCCAGCCCGCGCATGTCCGGCGGATGAAGCTGGCACACGGGGCTCTCCCCGTTGATGGCAGGCGGGAAGCGCGTCACGCCGAGCATGTCGTGGTGGAAGGCCGCCTTGCGCCGCTCGAGCACCTCCAGGAGGTGCGGCAGCGCGGCGCTCGGAATGCGCACGTCCGCCAGGGGCATGCCGTAGAGCTGCTCGGCCTCGGCCACGATGAAGGGGCTCTGCCGCAGGGGCCCGTACCGGAAGGCGTCGCCGTCCACGGAGATGACGGACACGGAGAAGCCCTGGCGGAAGATGGCGTCCACGGCCGTCTCCAGCACCGAACGCTCGTCGCGGCAGCGCAGCATCGTCGCGGCGGCCGCCACCAACGCCTCCGTGAGGCGCCGCACCGAGTCCTCCGCTTCCGCCTCCAGCAGCACCACCACCAGCTCGTCCGGGTGCGCGCCGGGCGCGTGCCTCAGGACCAGCGTGCGCTGGGGGCCGTTCACCGGCTGGACGCGCACCCACACGGGGCCTTCGGGCAGCGGCCCACCCTGGACAAGGGATGCGTACATCGGCTCCACCCAGCCGCGCTCCTCGGGCACGAAGCGGCGGATGCTCTCGGAGAGCGACAGGGCCTCCAGCTCCGCCGCCGGAGCGCCCAGCAAGGTAGCGAGCGCCGCGTTGACCCGTAGCACCTGTTCGCCGCGGATGAGCGCGGTGGGGAGGGGCATCGCTTCGAGCAGCCGGTATTCGGCGGAGGCGGTGGACACGGCGGTCATCCTCTGGGTCCACCGCACCGTCCGCAAGGGGACTTCAGCGGAGCCGGCGGCGGCGGACGCAATGGGTTCTCCCGCACCCCGTATGGAAGGGCGAGGGGCAACACTCGGAGGGCACGACGATGAACTTCATGAACCTGATGGACCGCGATGACTTGGAGTTGAAGGCTGTCATGGCCGTGATGGCGGCCTTCGTGATGATGGGCGCAGTCTTCCTGGGACAGATGCTGTAGGGCCTGGCGTCAGGGCTTCTTCTTCAGGTCCTTCGCGCGAGCCAGGTACTGCTGCACGAACTCCTTCTCCTCCTGGCGAAGGTGGCTCAGTCGCAACCCGTAGCCGCGCGGGTTCTTTCCGTCCTCCAGCGAATTCTCCCAGATGACGGAGCTGCGGAGCGTCAGCACCCGGGGCGGCTCATCGAAGCGCAAGGTGAGCTCCACCAGCGTCCCCAGCCGCAGCGGCTTGTCCGTGGCGATGAACAGTCCGCCCGATGACAGGTTGATGATGCGGTGGTCGGTGAAGATGCCCGCGTTCTGCAGCGTGACCTTCACGTCCGCGTGGATGCGGTCGTCCGAACGCCGCTCCAGGCCGACGAACTCCGCGCTGGAATAGGTGGGCGCCGCCTGCGTCCAGGTGGCCTCCGCGGCGCGCATGCGGCGCGACAGGAAGTCGAAGATCTCCGCCGACACCTTCTTCAGCTCCGGATGCGTGTCCGGCGACACGTGGTCCGGCGTGAAGCGCTTGGCCATGCGGAAGTAGGCCAGGCGCAGCTCGTCCAGGTTGGCGGTGGGCTTGAGGCCAAAGACTTCATGGGCCGGCAGGCTCTGCATGGCGCGCATCTGCGCGCGCAGGCGCTCGGCTTGCTGCAGCTCCAGCGAGGGCGAGGGCCGCGCGCTGGCGAACAAGTCGCGCAGCTCGGGCAGCTCCGGCAGGGCGACCCAGTTCGTCCCATCCCGCGAGGCGCGCACCGCGGCCTTCAAGCGTCCGGAGGAAATCAGTTCCCGCAGGGCCTGGAGCGCCAGCGGCCCCAGCACACGTCCGAGATTGTCCGCGACCCAGTAACCGACAGCAGAAGACGACACGCAAACACCCCGGAATCAGTGAGCCAGCGCCTGGCGCACTGCCGAGGCGATCTCAAGCGGATGAAAGGGCTTGCCCACGAAGCCCACGGCGCCTGCCGCCATGGCCTGCTCCACGACGGGCTCCGCGTCCATGCTGCTGATGACCAACACCCGCGTGGTGGGCGACACCGACTTGATGGCGCCCAGGACCTCCAGTCCGCTCTTCTTCGGCATGAACAGGTCCAGGAACATCACCGCGGGCTGCTCCCGCGCGGCCACGGCCAATCCTTCCTCGCCGTCCGCGGCCTCGAGCAGCCGCAGCTCGATGCCCGTGTCGGCGATGACGTCCTTGAGGATACGGCGCACGAAACTGTCGTCATCGACGAGCAGCAGGGTCGGGGTGTCGGACATGGCCATGGATGATACTTGGACCGCGCGACATCCGCGCGGGGACATGGCACGCCTGCCCGTCTTTTTGGGTTAAGGGGTGAGCATGTCCACCGACAACGCTCTCTCACACTTCGAGTCGAAGAAGCAGACGTACCTGGAGGACCTCAAGTCCCTCGTCCGCATTCCCAGTGTCTCATTTCCTGGCTTCGATGCGACGCAGGTACGACGCAGCGCGGAAGCGACTGCACGGCTGCTGAAAGACCGTGGTTTTGAAAACGTTCAGCTACTCGAAATCGAGGGCACGCACCCCTACGTCTATGGCGAGGTGCTCAAGGCGCCGGGCAAGCCCACGTTGCTGCTCTACGCCCACCATGACGTGCAGCCCGCGGGTGACGAGGCCGCGTGGAAGAGCCCCCCCTTCGAGCCGGTGGAGCGCGATGGCCGCCTGTACGGACGCGGCTCGGCGGACGACAAGGCGGGCATCGTCGTGCACACGTCCGCGGTGGAGTCGTGGCTGAAGGGCGCGGGGGCGTTGCCGCTCAACGTGAAGGTCATCATCGAGGGCGAGGAGGAGATTGGCAGCAACTTCCTGGGCGCCTTCCTCCAGAAGCACGCGGCGCTGCTGAAGGCGGACGCCATCGTCCTCACCGACACGTCCAACTTCGACACCGGCCTGCCGTCCATCACCACCGCGCTGCGCGGGCTCGTCACGGTGGACGTGGAGGTGCGGGCGCTGCGGCAGGCGGTGCACTCGGGCATGTGGGGTGGGCCGGTGCCGGACCCCGTCATGGCGCTGTGCCGCATGCTGGCCACGCTGACCCACGCGGATGGTTCCATCGCCATCGAAGGAATCCGCGAGCGCGTGAAGCCGCTGACGGACGCGGAGCGCCAGGGCATCCAGTCCCTGCCCGGAGACGAGGCGCACTTCCGCGCGCAGTCAGGCCTGCTGCCCGGCGCGCAGGTGCTGGGGGGCGGGGCGCATCCGTGGGAGCTGAACTGGCGTCAGCCGAGCATCGCCATCAACGCCATCCAGGCCAGCAGCCGCAAGGACGCGCGCAACATCATCTGTGATTCGGCGTGGGCGCGGGTGGGCATCCGCATCGTCCCGGACCTGGAGGCGCGCGACGTGGAGCAGCGCCTGAAGGAGCACCTGCGCGAGGTGTGCCCATGGGGGCTGGAGGTCCACTTCGACACGGAGGGCGCGTCCGGTTGGTGGTACACGGACCCGTCCCACCCCGCGTTCCAGGCGGCCTTCCGCGCGCTGGAGAAGGGCTACGGCGCGAAGGCGGTCGCCATTGGCTGCGGCGCCTCCATTCCCTTCGTGGAGCCCTTCGCGAAGGAGCTGGGCGGCGTGCCCGCGCTGCTCATCGGCGTGGAGGACCCGTACACGTATGCCCATTCGGAGAACGAAAGCCTGCACCTGGGCGACTGGGAGAAGTCCATCCGCAGCGCCATCCACCTCTATGCGGAGCTGGCCGAGGCCCTGAGCGCGCGGAAGGGCTGAGGGCCTTGATGTATCGTGAGCGTGATGTCAGGAGCGGTTGGGATGCCTGGGGCGAACACGGAGTTCCTCGAGTGGGTGTTGCAGTCCGCCGGCGAGCCGTCCTCCGCTCGCCTCCGTGAGGCTCCGGGTACCAGGGAGGCCGTGGGCCGCGCCGTCTCCCTGGCCGAGGCCCTCCACGCCGCCGCGCCCGAGCCCAAGGCCTTCGCCCAACACCTGGGGACGCTGCTCTCGCGAGCGGTGGACCCGGTGCTCGCGCTGGAGCGGCTGCATGCCAGGGACCTGGCGCTCGCGCTCTCCTGCGCACAGGGGCTGCCGGCGGCCCGGGCGCTCCTGGAGCAGGAGGTCCTCCTCAAGCTGCGCGTCCCCCTGGCGCGCATCCATCCTTCGCCGGTGTTCGCGGACGAGGTGCTGCAGGCCCTTCGGACCAACCTCTTGCTGCCTCGCGCGGAGGCGCCCTCCCGGTTGCTCGGCTACGCGGGCGCGGGCCCGCTGCTGCACTGGGTGAGCATCTCCGCGACGCGGCTCGCGCTGCGGATGCGCGAGGCCTTGGGAGAAGCGTCGCACGTCGAGGCCGAGGTGCTCGCCGCGCACCCCGCGCCGGGTGGCTTGGAGCTGGGCTTCGTCCGGGAGGAGGCCCGCGGGCATGTGCGCGCGGCCTTCGTCCAGGCGGTGGCCTCGCTGGACGACGAGGACCGGGAGTTGCTGCGGCTGCACTTCGTCGAGCGCCTCTCCCTGGAGCGCATGGGCGCCCTGTTCGACCTGCACAAGTCCACCCTGTCCCGCCGGCTCACCGCGGTGCAGCGGCTGCTGGAGAAGCGGACGCGGCGTGCGCTCGCTGAACGCCTGTCGTTGCCCGAGCCGGAAGTGGACAGCGTGATGCGCGCCATCCATGGACGGTTGGACTTGAGCCTCTCGGGCCTGTTGGCGGGGCGTGAATGAGCTGCCCGGACGAGAACGCACTCTCGGGGTATGCGAGCGGCGCGCTGGACCCCGAGGGCATGACGACGGTGCGCCAGCATGTCTCCGGCTGCTCGGAGTGCCGGAGCGTGCTCGCCGCGCTGGGCGGGCTGGAGAATCCTCCACCGCTGGTCGACACGGGGCTGCTCGTCTCCGGCGCGCGCGTGGGGCGGTACGTGGTGCTGGGGCTGCTCGGCGAAGGTGGCATGGGGCGCGTCCATGCCGCCTATGACCCGGAGCTGGACCGCAAGGTGGCGCTCAAGCTGCTGAACCTCGCCAGGCTCGGGGAGGACTCGTTGGCCCAGGCGCGTCAGCGACTGGAGCGCGAGGCCCGCACGATGGCCCGCCTGTCGCATCCCCATGTCGCCCGGCTGCATGACGTGGGGGAGTTCCAGGGGCAGCTCTTCCTGGTGATGGAGCTCGTCGAGGGGGGCACGCTCCGGCGGTGGCTGGCAGAGCGGCCGCGCACGCGCCGGGAGGTCCTGGCGCGCTTCATCCAGGCGGCGGAGGGGCTCGCGGCCACGCACGCGCTGGGCATCATCCACCGCGACTTCAAGCCCGACAACGTCCTGCTGACGCGCGACGGTCAGGTGCGCATCACCGACTTCGGCCTGGCCAACGCCGCGGTGGGGCTGGGGCCTCCTCGGGAGGACGCGGCCATCGTCTCCGGCGACGCGCCGCTCACCGTCACCGGCGCGTTCCTGGGAACGCCCGCCTATGGCGCGCCGGAGCAGCTTCGCGGAGAGCGGGGGGATGCCCGTTCGGACCAGTTCGCCTTCTGCGTCGCGCTCTACGAGGCGCTCAACGGGCAGCGGCCCTTCGCGGGCGCCGCGCGCGAGGAGCTCCTGGCGTCCATGCAGCGCCAGGAGGTGCGCCCGGAGCAGCGGGGCGTGCCCTCGTGGCTCAAGGCGGTGGTGCGGCGGGGCCTCTCCGTGGACCCGTCGCGGCGCTTCGAATCCATGCAGGTGCTGCGGGCCCGGCTCTCGCGGGAGGTGGGGGCCTGGAAGCGCAGCGCGGCCACGGCGGTGCTCGCCGGAGGACTGGTGGGCCTGGGGTTCCTCGTGCTGGGGCCTTCCGCGGCGACGCCGAGTGAGACGTGCCATGGCAGTGAGCGGCACCTCGCGGGCATCTGGGACGCATCCGTGCGTGAGTCCACGCGTCAGGCCTTCTTGCGGACGGGAGACCCCGCGGCCGAGGCTTCGTTCCAGGCCGTGTCCTCCACGCTGGAGCAGTGGACGCGGGACTGGACGCGCGCGCATCAGTCCGCGTGCGAGGCGACGCGTGTCTTCGGCGAGCAGTCGGAAGCGGCGCTGGGGCTGCGGATGACGTGCCTGGACCAACGGCTGGGAGAGCTGTCGAGGCTGACGGTGGCGCTCCAGGGCGCGGACGCGCGGACGGTGGAGCGGGGCTTCGGGCTGGGGGCCTCGCTCGGAGGCGTGGGCGGGTGCGCGGACGTGCGCACGTTGCAGGAGGCCGTGTCTCCGCCGGAGGACCCGAAGGCGCGGGCGGAGGTGGACGCGGTGCGCGCGGAGCTCGCGCGGGCGAACGCGGAGCGGCTCGCGGGGCACACCCCCGAGGCGCTGCGAATCGCGCTGGCCGCCCGGGAGCGCGCGCTCGCCACCCGTCATCGGCCGCTGGAAGCCGAGGCGCATCACCTCTGCTCGCGATTGCAGGAGGACGCGGGGGCCTTCGAGGACGCGCGCGCGTCCCTGGTCCTGGGCTCTCTGGCGGCCGAGGCCGGGCGGCACCTGGGCGTGCTCGCGCGGGTGCTGCACTTCCAGGCCTGGCTGCATGGGTACGGAATGGGACGGCCCCAGGAGGCGTGGCCCTTCCTCCATCGCGCCCGGGCCGTGGCGGAGACGCTGCGAGACGCCGAGCTGGACACCCTGCTGGACCAGGTGCAGGCGGAGCTCCTGGAGCAGGAGGGCCGCTTCTCGGAGGCGGAGTCGCTGCTGCGTGCCTTGCTGGAAATCGCCAGCGCCCGGGGCCAGACATTCACGCGCGCGGAGCTGAACGGCCGGCTGGGGTTGCTGGCCCGGCAACAGGGGCGGTTGCTGGAGGCGAAGCGTTGGCAGGAGGAGGCGCTGCGCGTCCATGAGACGCACTTCGGGCTGGCGCACCGGGACACGGGACGGGCCCTGTCGAACCTGGGGGGCACGCTGGCCCTCCTGGGGGAGCTATCGAGCGCCGAGGCCGTCCTCCAGCGGGCGCTGGGCATCCTCCGCCAGACGCTGGGTGCGGAGAACCTGTCGGTGGCCCGGACCTTGTCCAACCTGGCCCTCGTCTACTTCGAGTGGGGGCATGGGGCCCAGGCACGGGAGGCCGCGGAGGAGAGCTGGGCCGTGGCGCTCAAGAGCGTGGCCGCCGACAGCCCGGTGTTGATAGGGGTGAAGTCGAATCGGCTGGGGGTGCGGGGCGAGCAGGGCGAGCGTTTGCCGGAGCTGGAGTACGCCCGAGGCCTGCTGGCGCATCGCGAGCGCGCCTATGGCGCCACCCACCCGGAGGTGGCGCTGGATGCGCACGAGGTGGGCCGGCTGCTGCGGCTCCTGGGGCGTCCGGACGAGGCCCGCGGCTTCCACGTTCGCGGCGTCGCGCTCCAGCGGCCCCTGGCCGACAAGGGGGAGATGGATGGTTCGGGACTGCGCTACCTGGCGGATGCGCTCCTCTTTTCGGGACAGGTGGAGGAGGCCCGTCGTCACGTGGAGCAGGCGCTCGTGGCCATGGAGCGGGACCTGGGTCCTTCGTCGTCCGAGCGCATCGAGGCGCTGCTGCTGCTGGGGGACGTCCACCTCGCCCGAGGCCATCCCGCCGAGGCCCTGGCGCCACTGCGGACCGCGCTGGAGGACCTCACGGCCCGGCAGGTGGTCTCCGCGCGTGTCCCCAGGGTGCGCCGCCGGCTCGCGCGGGCGCTGCGATTGACGGGCGCTGAGGACGCGGCCTGCGGGGAGGCACGGCGCGCCTGGGAGGAGCTGTCCGTGTGGCGCAAGGCCTATGTCCAGGAGACGGCGGAGGCGCGGGCCGAGCTGGCGCACTGCCGCGGGTAGCGGTCGATTTCATGTAACGGCGTCGTCCGGCCTGTCTCCTCCCGTCAGGGGGGGCGTTCGCGCTCCCGCGACTTCTCGGGCGGATGACATCCTGCGACCGCCTCCCTCGCTCCGGGGCGCTCCAGGGGGAGAGACGAAGTCCTGCCGCGGGGTGTCGTCATCCAGTCAATGGCGGGCCCGGAGGCCCCGCCCCGCACAGAGCGGCTTCAGCTTTTTTCGGGTCAATACAGTCAAGTCTTGGAGGCCGGCACTTTCTCCCTGGATTCGGATGGCGCTTCGCTGGTGTCCTCGACGCCGCGCGCCGGGCGCCTATGCCACCTGGCGGAGAGGGGCCCCGTGGACGCTGTGGATACGAGGCTGGTCGCCAGCTACGCGGTGGCCATCGCCTTCGACGTGCTGCTGCCGGTGGGCCTGGTGCTGTGGGCACGACGGCGGCTGGGCGTGGCCTGGAAGGTGGTGGGCTGGGGCGCGGCGGCGTTCGCGCTGTCGCAGCTGCTCACCCGGGTGCCCCTGGTGCAGGTGGCGCAGTACTTCATGCGCGACGCGCTGAAGACGTCCTCGGCGCTCCTGGGCGTCTGGATTGCGGTGCTGTCCCTGTCCGCGGGCCTCTTCGAGGAGACGGCGCGGCTGTGGACCTTCCGCAAGCCGCTGAGGGACTTCCGCCGCTGGCGCGACGCGGTGGGCTTCGGCGTGGGCCACGGCGGCCTGGAGTCGGCGCTGCTGGTGGGCGGACTGTCGGCGCTGGGGCTCGTCAACGTCATCGCCCTGTCGTCGGTGGACGCGTCCACCCTGCCGCTGAAGCCGGAGCAGGTGGCGCAGGTGGTGGAGGCCAAGGCCGCCATCGCCGCGCTGGACTGGTGGATGCCGCTGCTGGGGGCCTACGAGCGGCTGGGCGCCATGGTGGTGCACATCGCGCTGTCGGTGGTGGTGCTCCAGCGCTTCATCCGCGACGAGGTGAAGTGGTACTGGCTCGCGGTGGGCGCCCACGCCTTCTTCAACGCGCTGACGGTGGTGGTGGGGAAGCAGGCCACCGCGGCGTGGGGAACGCAGGCCGGGGCGTTCGCGGCCGAAGGCATGGTGACGCTGGCCGCGCTGGCCAGCCTCTGGGTCATCCTCTATTTCCGCCGCGTGGACGCGGCGCGCGACAGGGCGGCCGTCCCGGCGCTGACGTGAGCTTCAGCGCCCGCGGAAGCGGTCGGTGGCTTCCACCAGCGCGGAGGTGTTGCCCGGCTCGTTCGCGGAGTGCCCCGCGTCGGACACCATGACGAAGGCGGCCTCCGGCCAGGCCTTGTGCAGCGCCCAGGCGCTCTCCGGCGGGCACACCACGTCATAGCGTCCCTGGACGATGACGGCGGGGATGTGGCGGATGCGGTGCACGTCGTCGAGCAGCTGCGTGTCGCCGCGCAGGAAGCCCCGGTTGACGAAGTAGTGGCATTCGATGCGGGCGAAGGCGAGCGCGAAGGCGTCCGCGCTGTTGCGCGCCACCAGCTCCGCGTTGGGATACAGGCAGCTGGTGCGGCCCTCCCACACGCTCCACGCGCGCGCCGCCTCCTGCTGCGCCTTCACGTCGGAGCCCATCAGCCGGCGGTGGTAGGCCGCCAGCAAATCGCCGCGCTCCTCGGGGGGGATGGGCTCCAGGTAGTACTCCCAGGCATCCGGGAAGAGGGCGCTGGCGCCTCGCTGGTAGAACCAGTCAATCTCCTGCTTGCGCAGCAGGAAGATGCCGCGCAGCACCAGCTCCGAGACGCGCTCGGGGTGTGTCTGGGCATAGGCCAGGGACAGGGTGCTGCCCCATGAGCCACCGAAGAGCTGCCACCGGGAGATGTCCAGGAACTCGCGCAGCCGCTCCATGTCGGCCACCAAATCCCAGGTGGTGTTCTCCTCCAGGCTGGCGTGCGGCGTGCTGCGTCCGCAGCCGCGCTGGTCGAACAGGATGATGCGGTACGCGGTCGGGTCGAAGAAGCGGCGCTGGCGCGGGTCCGTTCCTCCGCCAGGGCCCCCGTGGACGAAGAGCACCGGCTTGCCTTCCGGATTGCCACTCTCCTCGAAGTACACCTCATGCCCGCCGGAGACGCGCAGGCGGCCGGTGCGGTAGGGCTCCAGGGGCGGGTACAGCGAACGCAGCGGCCGGTGGGACACGGACACGGGCAGGCCTTCCGTAGCGGTGGGAGCGGCTGACCCTAACAGGGCCTCGCTCCTGGGCCTGCCGTCCTCCGGTGGCGGGATGTCTGGAATGGGCGGCGCGCTCCCTGCCAGGGCCGCGCTCTGTCAGGCAGGCCACGGACGATGTGACGGCGAGTTCACCGCGCCGCGCCGGCTGCGGCGGGTTCGCGTGCAGGCCACCGTCCTCGCGCGGGGCGCGGTGGGCGCCATGAAGGACGGCGTGAAGGCCTTCCGCCTCATGCGCGACGTCCTCACGGGACGTCATGCCCACCTCCGGCGCTGAGCCGGGCCGTCCATCTTCCGGCCCCGGGGCGGCAGGGGCCGGGTGCTTCACTCAGGAGGGCGCGGGCCGGCTCCCGGGCTCGAAGGCGCGTCCTCCTTCGGCGGCGGGGGCGGCACGCCCTTGCCCGCGGGGGCCACCACCCGCACCTCGGTGCGCTCGTCGAGCGCGAGCCCGTCACCCTTGGGCTCCGTCTCCGTCACGGAGATGACGTCGCCCCGGTTCAGCTTGAGGAACCGCTCATTGCGCTCGTTGCGGTGGCGCTCCTGCATCGCCAGTCCCACGCGGCCCTCCGGGCCACAGCCGATGTAGCGGTGCCGGCCCTTGCCCTCCAGGGGCTCGGAGACGATGCGGAACAGGCGCCCGGGCGTCAGCTCCGGCCACGCTTCGTCCCTGGGGGCCAGCACCAGGTAGCTCATCTTCAGCGATTCCTTGTGCAGGCTCGCCGCGCGCGCCAGCTCCTCCACCACGCGAGGCATGGGCCAGGCGCGCTCCGCGTGGCACCAGTCCGTCTCCTTCACCAGGGCGGGGCAGGGGCCGCGGTACATGCAGGGCGCGCGGACGGCGTAGCCCTTGGCCACCATGGCGTCGCGCACGTGCAAGAGGCCGCGGCTCGTCTCGCGCAGCGCGGGCTCCATCACCAGCAGGCTGCCACCGCGCTTCACCTTCGCCAGAATCGTCTCCAGCAGCGCCGCGCGGGGGGCCGTGGCCGCGTCGCCCGTGCCGTACAGCTCGTTGACGACGTGGCCCATCGTAATCAGGTCGAACTGGCCGTCGGGCAGCGCGGCGCCCTTCTTCGTCGGGTCCCAGTCGCGGGTGGCCAGGGCCTCACCGGCCTCGGCGGCCAGGTTGCGCGCCAGGGTGAGGGCGGCCTTGCTGCGGTCGGCGGCGGTGACCTGGCCCCCGCCCGCGTCCAGGGCGGCGAAGGCCACCGGGCCCGGGCCGCTGCCCAAATCCAGCACCTGCCGGGGGCGGCTCGGCAGCTCGCCGAGCACCTGCCGGGCCTGCGCATAGGACACCGGCCAGTAGAAGAGGAGGTAGGCGCCCAGGAGCTTCGGGTCGTCCATGTACCGCGCGCCGGCGAGCTGCCGCTCCCGCGTGAGGCCCAGGGAGAGCTGGCGGACACCCGCCGCCACCTCCTTCACCTCCTGGGGCGTCAGGCGCGTCTCCGGGGCGCCGCCACCACCGCGGCCGCGTGACGCGCGCCAGACGGCGATGAGCCGCGGCATCCATCGCTCCAGGTCCTTGCTGTATGCGTTGCTCATCTGGTCCAGCCTTCACCTGTGAGGCCGCGTCCCGCCGCGGCCGTTGCCAACCCATTGTCGTCCCGCCAAGGCGTCAACGGCGAGATCGCCATGGAGGGGGAGACCGCGTTAAACCCTGGTCGCACATGATTTCCGTTCGCGGCCTTCGCAAGCACTACCAGGTCCATCAGCGCCCGCCGGGCTTGAAGGCGGCCCTCCGCTCGCTCGTCCACCGTAGCTACACCACGGTGAAGGCCGTGGATGGGATTTCCTTCGACATCCGCCCCGGAGAGCGGGTGGGCTTCCTGGGCCCCAATGGCGCCGGGAAGACGACGACGCTCAAGGTCCTCTCCGGCCTGCTCCATCCCTCCGACGGCGAGGTGACGGTGGACGGCCACGTCCCCCAGCAGCGGGAGGAGGCCTTCCTCAAGAAGATCATGCTCGTCATGGGGCAGAAACAGCAGCTCCTGTGGGACCTGCCTCCGGCGGAGACCTTCGAACTCAACCGGGCCATCTACGACGTGCCCCAGGCCCAGTACAAGAAGACGATTTCAGACCTGATTGAGCTCCTGGAAATCGGGGACCTCATCGGCAAGCCCACCCGGCAGCTGTCGCTGGGGGAGCGGATGAAGTGTGAGCTGGCCGCGGCCCTCATCCACCAGCCGCGGGTGCTCTTCCTGGACGAGCCGACCATCGGCCTGGACGTGGCCATGCAGGCCACCATGCGGACGTTCATCAAGGAGTACAACGAGAAGTACGGCGCCACGCTCATCCTCACCAGCCACTACATGGACGACGTGGCGGCGCTGTGTCCCCGCGTCATCGTCATCGACAAGGGCCTCTTGTCATACGACGGCGGCCTGGACGCGCTGGTGCAGCGGGTGCGGCCGGAGAAGCGCGTGGTGCTGCGCCTGTCCGGGGAAGTGGACGTCGCGCGCCTGTCACCGCTGGGCCGGGTGGTGACGCACGAGCCCGGAATGGCGGTGCTCCAGGTCCAGCAGGAGGCGGTCAACGCCACCGTCACCCGCGCGCTGTCCACGCTGCCGGTGATGGACCTCACGGTGGAGAACGCGCCGCTGGAAGAGGTGATGAGCGAGCTGTTCGCGGAGTCGAAGGCGCGCCGGACGGCGGCGTCGGAGCCGGTGCCCGCATGAGCGCCAGGACGACACTGCGCGCCTTTCCCACGTTGCTGCGGGTGGGGTTCGCGGAGGCGGTGGCCTACCGCGCGGAGATGCTCATCTGGGTGCTGTCCACCACCATGCCGCTGGTCAACATGGTGCTGTGGATGGCCGTGTCGCGTGAGGCGCCCGTGGGGCGCTTCGGCGAGGCGGACTTCATCAGCTACTTCCTGGCCACCTTCGCGGTGCGGCAGCTCGCGACGTCGTGGGCGGCGTGGCTCATCAACTGGGAGGTGAAGCAGGGGACGCTGGCCATGCGCCTGCTGCGTCCCATCTCCCCGCTGTGGGCCTACGCGGTGGAGAGCATCGCCGCCTTCCCCATGCGGTTGATGGTCGCGGTGCCGGTGATTCTGCTGAGCGTGGCGCTGGTGGGGCAGAAGGCGGTGCCCCAGCACGCGTGGCAGTGGGGCTTCTTCGTGCTGGCGGTGATTGGCGGGTGGGCCGTGGCCTTCCTGGCCAACGTGGCCATTGGCGCGCTGTGCTTCTTCCTGGAGAGCAGCCAGAAGGTGCTGGAGGTGTGGCTGGTGCTCTTCTTCGTGTGCTCGGGCTACATGTACCCGGTGGAGCTGCTGCCGCCCACGCTGCGCACCCTCATCGACTGGTTGCCCTTCCGCTATCAGATTGGCGTCCCGGTGGAGCTGCTGACGGCGGACTATGGCTGGGAGGAGTCCCTGCGGCTGCTGGGCGCGCAGTGGGCCTGGGTGGCGGTGCTGGGCGCGTTGGCGGCGGTGACGTGGAAGCAGGGCGTGCGGCGCTTCGCGGCGTTCGGGGGCTGACGTGAGGCTGAAGCGCTATCTGCGGCTGCTGGGCATTCAACTCAAGGCGTCTGGGCTGCTGTCCCTGCAGTACCGCGCGGACTTCTTCACGGAGGGGCTGACGTCCCTCTTCTGGACCTTCACGGCGCTGGCGCCGCTGTTCGTCGTCTACAGCGAGCGGCCCAACCTGGAAGGCTGGAGCTTCGGCGAGGCCCTGCTGGTGGTGGGCTGGTTCACGCTGCTGCAGGGCATCCTGGAGGGCGCCATCAACCCCAGCCTCACGGGCGTGGTGGAGCACATCCGCAAGGGCACGCTGGACTTCGTGCTGCTCAAGCCCGCGGACGCGCAGTTCCTGGTGTCCACGCAGCGCTTCCAGCCGTGGCGGGCCTTCAACGTGCTGACGGGCGTCGGGCTGTTCGTCTACGCCTTCATGCACCTGGGGCGGTGGCCGTCGGTGGCGGGGCTGCTGGCCTCCGTGCTGCTGCTGGGGACGAGCACGCTCTTGCTCTACTCGCTGTGGATTCTGACGGTGAGCGCGGCGTTCTTCGTCGTGCGGGTGGACAACCTGACGTACCTGTTCACCTCTATCTTCGACTTCGCGCGCTGGCCGTCCTCCGTGTTCCAGGGCGTGGGGCGCGGCGTCCTGACGCTGGTATTCACATATGTCATCCCGCTGGCGCTGATGACGACCTTCCCGGCGCAGGCCATGCTGGGCCGGCTGCCGCCCCAGTCGCTGGTGGGCGCGGTGGCGGGCGCGGGGCTCTTCGCCTGGGGCTCGCGTCAGGTGTGGCTGCGCTCCATCCGCCGGTACACGTCGGCGAGCAGCTGACGCGGAGGCCCTCGCGCCGCCGGAGGCGCCCTCCGTGAAGGCACGAGGCGGGCCGAGCTCCAGGGGCCGTCAGGGGGGCGGGTGTCCATGGCCCCGCGCTGAGTCACAAACCCCTCCGCCTCAATCCATGTCACCGCGCGTTTCACGAGCATTTCTTTTATTGCGTGAATTGATGCGCCCTGGCGCGGCAGTCTTTGGCATTCACCCCGCACGGTGGGTGCCCAAGGCCCCATGTATTTTATGTGTTCAGTTTTGAGTGCTGCGATGGTCCGCCCGTGCAGGGCTGGGGTAAAGGCGCCGGGCGCGGTCCTTCCGCGCATCCCCCCGTCACACAAAGGACCCCCACTCATGTTTGAACCTGCCGGGTTCGGCCGCAAGGCCGCGCTCTTGATGACGCTCGTGTTCGCGGGATGCTCACACGAGGATTTTGCAGACGCGCTGAATGCGCCATGGCGCCAGGACGCCGAGCTCGCATCCGTCAGTTGGGTGGGCACCCCCAGCATGTCCACCCAGCGCCTGGACCATACGGCCACGGTGCTGCCCAATGGTCGCGTGCTGGTCGCCGGTGGCCAGTCCTCCACGAGCGCCGAGCAATACGACGTCGCGACCGCGCGGTGGCTCAGCGCGGGGAACATGAATGTCATCCGTCGGCGTCACACCGCGACGCTGCTGCCCACTGGCAACGTGTTGGTGGCGGGGGGGGACGTCGCCGCCGCGACCACCGGCACCGCGGAGCTGTACGACGTGGCCACGGGAACCTGGTCTTCCACCGGCAGCCTGGACTCCCTTCGCTCGGGACACACCGCCACGTTGCTGCTCAACGGCCAGGTGCTGGTGATGGGCGGCGAGGACGGCAACGGAACCGCGTTGATGACGGCGCGCCTGTATGACTCAGGCACGGGGACGTGGAGCGCCACCCACAGCATGAGCGTCCCGCGCATGGGACACGCGGCGACGCTGCTGCCCAATGGCAAGGTGCTGGTGACGGGCGGGCGCTCCAGCTCGTGGGGCGCCGTCCTCCGGACCGCGGAGCTCTATGACCCCGCGACGGGGACCTGGTCCTCCACCGCCGCCATGAGCTCGCCGCGCACGGGTCATGCTTCGACGGCGCTGCTGAATGGCAAGGTGCTGGTGTCCGGCGGGCTGGTGGACGACATCACCGCGACGCGCAGCGCGGAGCTGTACCACGTGGAGTCGGGCGTCTGGGGTTCCGCGGGGAACCTGATGCCCGTCGAGCGCGCGCACCACACCGCGACGGTGCTGCACTCCGGCGAGGTGTTCATCACCGGTGGCTCGGATGGCAGCGAGCCCTACCTCCAGAGCGCGGCGCTGTATGACCCCGTCAACGCGCTCTGGGCCTCCACGGCGTCAATGGGCACCAGCCGGCTGGGCCACGCCGCCGCGCTGCTGGGCACGGGGGAGGTGTTGGTCGCCGGAGGCAGCCCGGACGGCGTCCTGCGCACCGCCTCCGCCGAGCGTTACCTTCCGCCCACGCTCCCCTGGCGCGCCGCGAATGCCATGCTGTCCGCGCGGTATCACCATTCCTTGACGGTGTTGTCTGCGGGCGAGGTCCTCGCGGCGGGTGGCACCGCGAATGGCAGCACGGCCTTGACTGGCGCGGAGCGCTACTCCGAAGCGACGGGCCACTGGCTTCAAACGGGCGCGCTGCTCACCGCGCGTTACCTCCACACCGCGACGTTGCTGCCGGATGGGAAGGTGCTGGCCGCGGGAGGCCAGAGCACCTCGTCCAGCTACCTGCCCTCGGCGGAGCTCTATGACGCGGCGACGGGCACGTGGACCGCCACGGGTGCGCTGGCGGCGCCGCGCGCGCGTCACACCGCGACGCTGCTGCCCAACGGCAAGGTCCTGGTGGCGGGAGGGCGCAGGAGCTCCAGCTTCTCCGGCATGCTGGCCACCGCGGAGCTCTATGACGGGGCGACCGGAGCCTGGACCGCCACCGGGGTGATGAGCCGCCGGCGGCAGTACCACACGGCGACGTCACTGCCGTCCGGCAAGGTGCTGGTGGTGGGAGGCAACACGCAGGATGGAGACACGTCCTCGGCGGAGCTCTATGACGTGTCCACGGGGCAGTGGACGCTCACCGGCTCCCTGTCCGGGACGCGATATGGGCACACGGCGGTGGCGCTGCCGTCGGGCAAGGTGCTGGTGGCCGGAGGCTGGGGCGCGCGAGGGGCGCTCGCCACGGCGGAGCTCTACGACCCGGCGACGGGCACCTGGATTTCGCTCGCGTCCATGCAGCACCCCCGCTACGGACCGATGTCCTCGCTGCTGCCCTCTGGCCGCGTGCTGGTGCTGGGCGGTGACGGAGGTGGCACCGTGGGGTTGCTGGACTCGGCCGAGGTGTATGACCCGGCCAGCGGCCAGTGGCACAGCGCCGGGACGTTGCCCACGGCGCTCACCAGCGCGGGCGTGGTGACGCTGGTGGGTGCTGGCCGCGTGCTGGTGTCGGGCGGTCTGAGCCCCAGCGGCTCGCTGTCCGCCGCTGGGCTGTATTCGCCCGCGCCCTGAGTCCACGTCCCGCCCCGGGGGCTTGTGTCACCGGGGCGGGCTTTCGGATGCGGCCCGCAAGACAGCTCGAGGGCGGAGGTGTCGCCTGGGTGATGGCGGCTCGCTTTCGGGTGACCTGGGCCGCGGCGCCCCTGCTCCAATCCTTCCAGCGGTGCATTCAAGGGGGGCGCATGAAACGGTTTCAAGCGGTGGTCATGACGGGGCTGCTCGCCGGAGTGCTGGGCGGGGCCCCAGCGTCCTGGGCGGGCGCGGCGAGGACGCAGTACCCCGTGGTGTTCGCGCACGGCATGGGCGGGTTTGATGACCTGCTCGGCTACGACTACTGGGGGAACGACTTCGGCACCTTCGTGGGTGAGCCCTGTGAATCGCGCTTCGACACGAACTGCAACAGCGACCTCGACCCGGGACAGCGCGCTTTCGTGGCGCAGGTGGCGGCGTTCCAGTCCTCGGAGGCGCGCGGGTTGGACCTGGCGGACGACATCGAGGGCTTCATGGCGACGGCGGGTGTCTCGAAGGTGAGCATCGTCGGTCACTCGCAGGGAGGCATCGACGCGAGGAAGGCGGCGCGCGTGCTGCGGGAGCGGCGCGGTGTCACGTCGGTGGCGGTGCTGGCCAGCGTGTCATCGCCGCACCGGGGCTCGCCCGTGGCGAAGTACATCCTCGACCAGAAGCCGGGCGTCACCAGCGTCATCGCGGCCCTGGCGCGCTACTACGGCGACTCCGTCTACGCGCCGGGCAACGACGCCTACGCGGCGGCGAAGCAGCTCGTCTTCAATGACTATTCAGCCTCGGATGGTGTCGTCACGGGCATGAAGGCCTTCAACGAGAAGTACCCCGTGAGCAGCAGCTACGCGGAGCGCTACGTGTCCCTCGTCACCGCGCAGCACGGCGTGAATGTGAATCCGGCGCTGTACCTGATGAAGGAGTTCCTCTTCGACATCGACGGCAACGGCTACTGCGCGGGGGATGGGGACAACGACGGCGCGGCGGGCTGCGGCGACGGCGTGCGCAACGAGGCGGATGACGATGGCATGGTGGGCATCAGCTCGCAGCAGATGGGGCGCCGGCTGCGCTACCACGACGCCTTCTTCGGCTTCGACTCGGTGACGGACGACGCGTCCATTCCGGTGCTCAATGTCTTGAACGCGCCGTCGCGGCTGCAGAGCACGTCCATGTCCAGCGTGGTGCCTCAGGACCATGTGGACGTGGTGGGCGTCGGGCCGGATGCCTTCGATGAGTCGGAGTTCTACGCCGCCCTCATCCACTACATCTCCCTGCACGATTGACGCGCCGGTGTGTCAAACCCCGGGCCGTGGGGCTTCGACCTCCTCGGACTCCACGCCGTAGTACGCGAGGCACTCCACCTCGCGTCCGCGCACCACGCGCCGACTGTCGAGCGGACCGCCGCGCTCGGTGACGACGGTGCATTGGCCTTCGTCGCCGTCCTGGTCGAAGTAGAGCACCACCCAGTCATGGGTGGCATTCTGCTGGTGGGCCAGCGCGGTGTTGGAGAAGAGCGCGCGGAAGTTCCACCCCTCCAGCTTCTTGCGGAGCACGGGCAGCCACGCTTCTCCGGAGGGGTTGAACCGGCGCGGTGCAATCCGGCGCAGCTCGCCCGCGTCCGCGCGCCGCCGGTACTCCTCGTCCACCTGGAGCAGCACGCCCACATCTGGCCGGGGGCCTTCATCCCGCCCCTCGCTCCGCCGTGCGGCGCCGCGCCGCTCCCTGCCAAGCCTCGCGCCCAGCAGCTCGCGCACCTGTTCTCCGCGCCGGGGCCCGAAGCCCTCCACACGCTCCAGGCGTCCGTCGTGCGCCGCCTGCTCCAGCTCCTCCAGCGTCCGAACGCTCAGCTCGTCGTGGATGCGGCGGGCCAGCTCCGCGCCGATGCCCGGCACGCTGGCCAGGAGCTGCTCTGGAGAGTGGTCCGTCTCCAGCCGCTGGAGCAGGGAGAGCTGCCCGGTGCGAATCAGCTCCGCCATCGCCGCGGCGATGCTCTTCCCCACGCCGGGGAGCTTGCGCAGCCCCGCTTCACCTTCCTCGGCCAGCAGCTCCGCCACGGGCCGAGGCCACTGCGCGATGGTGTCCGCGGCCTTCCGGTAGGCGCCGACCCGGAAGGGCATCGCGTCCTGCTCCTCCAGCAGGTCCGCGACGCGCTCCAGCGCATCCGCGACGTCGATGTTGTCCTTCCAGGCAACGCCCATGGCTGCCTTCAAGGTGGGGTGCGTCGAGGACGGTGGCCACCCCTGTCGCTCAGGTCTCGTCGTGGCGCCGGGCTCGGCGGGCAGCCGGTAAGGCGGCCACTTCGCCGCCCGCCCTCGCGGCAGCGGCGCTCAGCGTGGCTCGCGCGTGGAGGAGCGAGGTCCTTCAATGACGACCTTCAGGCCGCGCGGCGGGTTGGGCGCGAAGGCGAGTGAGAAGCCGACGCGGAGGCACAGCTCGCGGACGATGGAGAGGCCGAGCCCGCTGCCCCGGGTCGCCCGCCGCCGCGTGGCCTGCGCGCGAAACCCGCGCTCGCCCAGGCGCTCGAGCTCCTCGGCCGAGAGGCCTGGGCCGTCGTCGAGCACGGTGAGCCGGAAGCGCCCGGGCTCCGCATCCTCCAGGACGGCCACGACGTGGCCACCCGCCTCGCCGTGCGTGACGGCGTTGTGGAGCAGGTTGCCCAGGGCCTGCTCCAGCATCGTGGGGTTGCAGCGCACCCAGAGCGCCTCGTCGGGCCGCGAGCACTCCACGGTCAGCTCCAGCAACCGCGCGAGCTGCTGGAGCCTGCGCACCACGCGCTCCATCGTCTGGCCCAGCTCCACGCGCGGGTCGCCCGCCGTCGGGTCGATGCCCTCTCCGAGCTGGCAGGCGAGGTGGAGGTTGTCCACCAGGGAGGTGAGGTAGACGGTGTCCTCGATGCCCTGGCGGAGGAGCGCCGCGTTCGGGTCGGCGGGCGTCGTCGAGGCCAGCTCCAGCGACAATTGGAGCGAGGCGATGGGGGTCTTCAGGTCATGCGCGACGTCCGCCAGGTGTCGCTCCAGCGCGTGCTTCTGGGCCTCGATGCGGGTGGCGTCCTCCTGGACACGGGCATGGGTGGCGTCGAGCACGCGTGACAGCTCGCCCAGCTCGTCGTCCTGGCCATCCGCCGCGGAGCGATACCGGCTCGCCCCGAGCAGCCCCGCCGCCCGATGCAGCCCGCGCAGGCGTTGGAGGAGGGGATGGACGACGACGAAGGTGGACAGCGTCGCCGCCAGCATCGTGAAGAGGACGGCGGACACGAAGACCCACCCGCCCACCGTGGCGCGCTCGTGCATGATGGGCCAGCGGAACTCCAGGAGGCTGCAGGGCCCCGCCTCCGCGAGCTTCAGCAGGGAGGCCCCCGCCCACGCGGAGTCCGGATGGAAGAGCGGGAGGTAGAAGGTGGAGGGCTCACGCTCGCCTTGCGCGAGCCGCGCGAGCAGCTTGGGGTCGGGTCGTGCACCGGGCGAGCCCGCTCCCACCTGGGCAAGGTCGTACGCCTCCACCTCCACGCCGTGTGGACTCCGGAAGCGCCAGCCCGGCGTCGTCCGGCACTCCGAGGCCTGGGGCGCGAGCACGAGGGCCGCGGACATCCGCACGCCATGCGTCAGCGCGGCATCCACGCCCAGGACAATCGCGAGGATGGACGCGCCCAGCGTCCCCAGCAGGCCCACGAGCGCCGACGCCACGAGGATGCGTTGGGCCAGGCGGTTGCGCAGCCTCAACGCGGCTCCTCGTCGGGGACGAACCGGTAGCCAATCCCCCAGGACGTCTGGATGCGCGCGCCCGCCGGCCCCAGCTTCTTGCGGATGCGCGCGATGTGAGAGTCCACGGTCCGGTCATCGCGCTCCTCGCTGGGCGGCAGCGCGTGCTGGGCAATCTGGGCGCGTGTCAGGGCCCGTCCCGGGCGCTCCGCGAGGTAGGCGAGCACGTCGAACTCGTGGCGCGTGAAGGGCAGGGCGCCTGTGCCTTCGCGGCTCGCCTCGCGGGCGTCGAGGTCCAGGCTCACGTCATCCCATTGTAGCACGCGTCGCGGGCGCTCCTCCTGGAGAAGCAGCCGTGTGCGGATGCGGGCGACCAGCTCCTCCATCCAGAAGGGCTTGGGCAGGTAGTCCACCGCCCCCAGTCCGAAGGAGCGCAGCCGGGCTTCCAGTTCCTGTCTCGCGGTGAGGACGATGACGGGGACACGGAGCCGGAAGCGCCAGGCCTCCAGCAGCTCGAAGCCGTCCTGCCCCGGCAGGTTGAGGTCCAGCACCACCAGGTCAGGGTGCTCGCGCTCGGCCATTTCGAGCGCGAGCAGGCCGTCCGTGGCGAGCGCCACCTGGAAGCCCGCGAGCTTCAAGCCACGCACGATGCCCGCGGCGATGGGGGCATCGTCCTCCACGACCAGGATGCGCGCCGACGGGTTCATGGACACGGGCCCCAGGTGGGTCTCTTCGCGTCAGCGCTGTCGCTCAGTACACCCAGGTGTAGCCGCAGCCGACAGTGGCGCTCACGCCGTCGTCGGAGAAGGTGCTGAGCTCCGCGCCGAGGCTGATGACGAGACCCGCGAGGTCGAGCCTGCCACTCGTGGCGAAGGCCGTCCATTCCTTCTCGGTGACGGGCATCTTGAAGATGACCTGGGTGCTGCCGCAGAACTTGCCGGCGCCAGCCCCCAGGCTGACCGCGAGCACGGGGCCGGCGAGCTTGGAGGGCATGTCGGCCCACACTCCAAACTGGAAGCTCATCGACACCCCCTTGGTGACGCCCGCGACGCCTCCGCAGCCGTAGAAGCCCCGGAGTTGCTGCTGCTCCGGGTGGTCGAAGGCGATGCCGACGCTGCCCTCGACGCCCCCGCCGAAGGTCATGCTGCCGCCGCTGCCGATGGAGAGGGTTCCGAGCCCCTTGCTCCGGGCGTCGTTGCCGGTGCGCTGGACCGACTCGTCCTGAGACAGCGAGCTGACCGTCTTGTGCGTGTCCTCGTCCTTCTTCTTCTGGGAGGACTGGCCCACGAGGAAGTCCACCTCCTTGTAGCGGGTGGGATTCGTCAGCAGCGCGTAGCCCGTCTCGGCCATGCTCTCCAGGAGGGCCAGGTGCTTGCGGTAGACGTCCTCGGCCAGCGCCTCGGCGACGTCGCTCAGCGCGTCCGTGAGGAAGCGGGTGGACAGCTCCACCGCCTCGTTCCACGCGGCTTCCCCAGCAGCCAGGGACTCCGCATACGCCTGCTCCGCCAGCTTCGCGGTGTCGCGGGTGAGCGTGTCGACCTCCCGGGCGAGCTGCTCGGCCTCGCGGCTCACCTGGTTGGAGACCGTGCCGGCCGTACCGGTGACGGTGTCGGCCGCCTTGTTGGCGGTGTCCACCACCGTGTTGCCCGCCTTCTTCGCGGTCTTCTTGACCTTCTTCACGGCCTTCTTGAACGACTTGCTGAGGCTCGACATGTCGTGGGTACCCCCGGCTGAGTTGAGGGACCCACCTTGCGGGAGAAGTGTTGAGGGACTGTGGAGCGCGCCTTCAGCCGCCGCCCGCGACGACGGCGTCCGCTTCAATCTCCACCAGGATTTCGGGGGAGATGAGGCGGCTGACCTCCACCATCGACGTGGCGGGGCGGATGTGGGCGAAGAGCTCCCCATGCGCCCGGCCCACCGCCTCCCACTGCTGGATGTCCACGACGTACATGCGCGTGCGCACCACGTCCTCCAGCCGAGCGCCCAGGGCCTCCAGGGCGGATTGGATGTTCTGGAGCGCCTGCCGGGCCTGCTGGTAGGCGTCCCCCACGCCCACGATGTCTCCCTGGGCGTCGGTGGCCGTCGTCCCGGACACGGAGACGAAGGGGCCCACACGCACGGCGCGCGAGTAGCCCACCTGGGGCTCCCACGGGGTTCCAGTGGAATGTTGGGTGCGCTTCATGGGGGCTCCAAGGGGAGG
>NZ_JABXEO010000070.1:0-47711 GCF_013372585.1 Myxococcus sp. AM010 | reverse complement strand
GCCCCGCCCATCCCGCGCCACCACCCAGAAGGTGACGCGCTGGGGCGTGGCGGGGGTGTCGTAGGCAGACGTCGGGTCACCCGGCCGGCCCTCCACGGGCTCCTGGGAGCGGAACTCCTTCACCTCGCCGTCGCCCGTGGCGAACCAACTGAAGAAGACCTGCTCGGGGCGCGGGCCTTCGTCCGTCTCCTCGATTTCGACGCTGCCCTCGGCCAGCACCGGTGTGAAGGTGACTTCGCGCGACACGGGCAGCGGACCGGTGAGCGGCGCGCCGTCCCACAGGACGTCCGACACCACCGGGTTCTGGTTGGGCGTGGGGGTGGCCCGCAGCGTCACCCGGCGCACGCCGCGCTCCGTGCCTTCCGGCGTGCCGCTGCCGTCCGTGGCCTCGTAACCGATGAAGAGGGGAATGCCCCGGGCCAGCGCCTCGCGCAGCGCCGGGTCCTCCGGGTCCAGCGCTCCGCCGCCGCCCGGATTGCCGGCGGCCAGCGCCTCCAGCAACACCGCCTGCACGTTCGCGTCCGAAAGCGACAGCTCGCCGTCCGGCAACGGCACGCTGTCGTCCCCCGGGCACCGCCCGTCATAGGGATTGCCGGTGAAGCGGCACAGCGCGTAGCGGACGGTGACGGGGCGCGCGTCCGGCGTCACCGCCAGCGCGCTGAACGTCACGGGCCCGGGCAGCGTGGAGGCGTCCGGGTCCACCACCAACTCGGCGGGCTCCGCCTGGATGGCCAGCACGCGCACGCGCCGGATTTCACTCTGCAGTTCAAAGTCGGGGGCGCAGCCGGCCAGCAGCAGCGCCCCGAGCGCGGGGAGGATGGAACGCATGCTCAGAAGCTCCCCCGGGCGCCGATGATGGGAAGGATGGGCAGTCCTTCGAAGAAGGCGCTTTGGGTGTAGTTGTAGTTGTAGGCGATGCCTTCCACCGCCGGGTTGTTGTAGGCGTTCGTCAGATCCAGGTAGACATTGAGCGCCCACTTCTCGAAGACGAAGTTCTTGTCCACGCGGATGTCCAGCTGGTTGAAGGACGGCAGCCGGCGCGAGTTCACCGCCGCGTAGAGCGGGATGAAGACGTCCGACCCGTCGTCGCGCACCGAGCCCACCACCGGCGTCGTGGGGTTGCCCGAAGCGAAGCGCATGCGCGCGCCCACCTCCCAGCCCGCCGGCAGCTTGTAGGACGCAATCGCTGTCAGCACGTGCGTCTGGTCATTGTCGAAGAGGCGCCAGCCCACGCCCGGCGCGTCGCGGCGCTCGCTGCGGCTGAGCGTGTAGGAGACCCAGCCGAAGAGCCGGTCCGTCAGCGCGCGGCGCACCAGCACCTCCAGGCCGTAGATGCGGCCCACGCCGCCGTTGCTCAAGCGCTCGGGCACCTGCTGGCCGTTGCGCACCACCGTGGCGTTGGAGCGGACGATGAGCCCGTCCAAGTCATTGTAGAAGACCTCGCCGCCGACGAACCACTCCGGCCGCGCCTGCCACTCCGCGCCCACGCTGTACTGGAGCGACCGCTTCGCGCGCAGGTCCGGGTTGCCGAAGGCCACGCTCGGCTCGTCCTGCACGGGGGGCCCGTGGTAGACGCCCGCGCCGCCCTTGAGCGTCAGCGTGTCCGTCAGCCCGTAGCGGACCGCCAGCCGCGGGTTGAAGGTGCGGCGGGCCTGGGTCTGGTCGGTGAAGACGTAGCTCTCCGCGCGCAGGCCCGGCACCAACAGCAGGCGCGGCACGGGGCGCCAGCGCGCCTCCACCCAGGTGGAGGGGAAGTACTGGAGGAAGTCGCCGTCCGCGGTGAGCACGTCGTCGGTGACGGTGGGCGTGGGCGGCTCACCCTCGCGGGAGAGGCCCTGGATGCGCGCGGTGACGCGGGCGAGGTTGCTCACCACGTCGATGCCGCCCGCCAGCGTGAGCGCCTCACCGAAGGCGTACTCCACCGTGGAGCGCAGGTTCAGGTCCGTGGAGGCGATGCGCAGGCCGCGGTCACCAATGCCGAACTGGACCAGCGTGTTGCCCACCAGGCCGTGCGTGTCCAGGGTGAGCGCGTCCGCGCGGTACTGGTGCCGCAGGCGCAACTGGTTGAAGCCGGTGGTGACGTTCAAGCCGCCGGTGACGGTGGGGTCGTCATCCGCCGGCCGGTCGAAGACGAGCCCCAGCCTGTCGCGCGAGGTGAGGCCCTGCAGCGTGAAGGTGTGGCGCGACCTCGGCTTCCACACCAGCTTGAGCTGCGCGTCGTAGTAGCGCGGCGCCACCTGGAGGCTGGGGCCGTTGTCGCCCTGCGGTACCAGGCCCAGCACCAGGTCAATGTACGAGCGCCGCCCCGCCACCGCGAAGCTCAGCGTGTCGGTGATGGGCCCCTCCACCACCGCGTTGGATTCGATGAGGCTGACGCCCACGGTGGCGTGGAGCCGGTCCGTGCGCGGCTCGCGGCTGCGCACGTTGATGACGCCGCCGGTGATGTCGCCGTAGTACGCGGAGAAGTTGCCGGGCAGGTAGTCCACCGCCTCCAGCAGCTCCGAGTTGTAGACGGAGGTGAGGCCACCGAAGTGGTAGAGCAGCGGGATGCGCTGCCCGTCGAGGAAGACGCCGGACTCCTGCGGGCCCGTGCCGCGGATGACGAGCTGGCCCCCGTTGAAGGCGGGGCGCGCCACGCCGGGCAGGTTCTGCACCACCTTCAGCGTGTCACCCTGGGTGCCGGGGACGCGCTGCACCTCCGCCAGTTGGAGCGTGGTCTGCGTCACCTCCTTGCGCTCGCGCTCGCTGCGCACCACCGTCTCGAACGCGCCGAAGATGCGCTTTCGCACGTAGTACGTGGCGCGCGTCTCCTGGCCTTCCGTGAAGGTCTCCTCGGTGCGGAAGCGCTCGTAGCCGCTCTGCACCACCAGCACCTCGTGCGTGCCCAGGGGGATGCCGCGGAAGGAGAAGCGGCCTTCCTCGTCGGTGACGGTGGAGCGCTCCAGCGCGGGCAGCACCACCTCCGCGCCCAGGAGGGCGTCCCGCGTGCCCCGCTCCAGCGCCCGGCCGCTGAAGTTCACCGGGGCCTCGGGCTCCACGGCGGCGGCGTCCTCACCCGCGGGCGGCGGCGGTGGACGGAAGACGAACTGGTAGGCGTATTCGATGCGCACCGGCGCGGGGACGTTGTCCACCTCGGCGGGCTCGAACTGGAACTGGCGGACCGCCTCCATGGCGGCCTCGTCGAAGCCGTGGCCGGCGGACTGGGACACCTCGACATTGGAGACGGCGCCCGTCTCCGAGATGTCGACCCACATCACCACCGTGCCCTCGAGCTGCTGGGCAGCGGCTAGGGGCGGATAGGCCGCCTCCACCTGGCGCATCAGCGCGGGGGGCTTCGTCAGCACGCCCTGCGGCGCGCCGGCGTCGGTGACGCCCGCGTCCTGCTGGGCGGAGGCGCCAGTGGCGGCGAGGAGACAGAGGAAGGCGAGGAGGATTTTCATGAGGGGCGCGGGACTCCCGCGCCCCTCCTAGTGCGGCGGCTACTTCGGCGCGAGCACGATTTCGATGCGGCGGTTCAGACTGCGGTTTTCCGCCGAGTCGTTGGCCGCGATGGGCTGGTACTGCCCGTAGCCCGCGGCGGAGAGGAACGTCGGGTCCACGCCAGCGTTCTGGAGTGAACGGACCACCGCCATGGCGCGCGCCAGGCTCAGCTCCCAGTTGGACGGGAACTGACCGCCGCCGGTCGGGACGTCGTCCGTGTGGCCTTCCACGCGGATGATCTTCCCCTGCACCGTCTTGAGCGCGTCGGCGATCTTCTTCAGCGCCTCCTCGCCCTCCTTGCCGACGCGGGCGGAGCCGGAGGCGAAGAGAATCTTGTCCTTGAGCTGGACGGTCATCTTGCCCTTGAGCTCGGACAGCTGAATCTTGCCGTCGGAAATCTCCTGCTTGAGGCTCTGGGCCAGGTTCTCGTACTCGGAGCTGCGCTTCTCCAGCTCCTCCTTCGCCTGGGCCAGCTTCTTCGTGTTGCGCGCCAGCTCATCGTTGAGGGCGGCCAGCTGCGCGTTCTTCTCCTCCAGCGCGCGGCGCTCCGCGGTGCCCGCGGTGAGGCGGGACTCGGCGGTGCTCAGGCGGGTGTTCAGCGCCTCCCGCTCCTGCTCCAGCTCGGCAATCTTCTCTTCCAGGGCCTTCACCTTGGCCTCGGCGGCCTCGCGAGCGCCCTTCTCGTCGTTGAGGCCCTTGGCGAAGCTCTCCGCCTCGAGCGCCTTGGCGTCGAACTTCCCCTGCGAAACACAGCCCGTGGTGGTGGAGAGCGCGACGAGAGCAGCCAGAGCCAACGGTTTCCGCATATGTACGTGTCCTCCTGACACCTGTGGATGAAGCGCCAGCCTATCGCCGGTGGTGCTCCGGGTCAGGAAGAACCTCGCACATATTTTGAGCTGAAACGACTGAATGGCTGACAGACAGCCAAGCGCGTCAGTCAGCGCGGAAAAATAGGATGAGAGTCGAGCCAGACGGAGAAGAGTGCGTCCGCGAAGTGCTTGCCGGGGATGAAGACGCCACCGGAGGCAGCTCCCCCGACTTCAAGGCCAACGCCCGGCGTGTAGGTGATGACGAGGTCCTCGCCCTTCTCCACGTCCTTCAGCGACGCGAGCATGATGCGCAGGTGGTTCGCCAGCGGCCCGCCGTGGCGCAGGGCGGGGCTGTGCTCCAACCCGTCCCGGAAGCTGCCCACGAGCTGATCCTTGGAGATGCTGCGCAGGAAGCGGAAGTGGAGCCGCTTCACGGAGTTGGAGTGGATGGCCTCGTGCGTGGAGCGTGGTCGGTCCTCCATGTAGAGGCTCCAGACGTAGACCTTGAAGAAGAGCTGCTTGTGCAGCTCCATGTGGGCGAGCTCGACGGTGCGCCCCTTGAGGTTCAGCGACACCGGCATGAGCACGCCGCCGACCTGCTTCTGCCCCGCCTGCGCGGCGCCCGCGACGAGCAGCACGCCCACCACGAGACACCGCAGTTTCCCACCCCACGCCTGAGTACGCATGCGCCCGACCCCCGACCCCACTGAATCCGACAGGACATACGCTGCACACGCTGCCCGGCATCGCCAACGCCCGGAAGGGCAGCGCTGTCAGGCAGTGGACGGCGACAGGTCCTGGTGGCTCAGCGTCGGGCGGCTCACGGCGCCGGGGTGCGCTCCAGCAGGGCCCCGGCCCACGTCAGGCCGCTGCCCACGACGCTCAGCACCACCGCGTCTCCCACGGTGGGGTCGTCCCAGTGCTCGCTCAGGACGCCGGGCGCGCCCGCGGCGCCCGTGTTCCCCCGGGTGTGCACGTTGAAGAAGTGCCGCGCGTCCGGCACCTCACACCGCCGCTGCACGGCCTCCAGCATGCGCAGGTTGGCCTGGTGACCGATGAGGGTGACGGCCTCCGCGCCCTGGTCCGGGTGGCGGTCCATGAAGCGCGCGCGCAGGGCCTGGAACGTCTCCCCCGCGCGGCGGATGGCGAACTTCTGCACCTCGCCGCCGTTCTGGGTGAAGTGCCCCATGCGCGGCACGCGCACCTTGTCCGCGCCCGACGGGTCTCCGGCCAGCAGCGTCTCCGTGAGGAGCCAGCGCCCCGGCACGCGCGGCGACAGGATGGCCGCGGACGCGCCGTCTCCCCACAGCACCGCGCTGGAGCGGTCCGTGTAGTCCACCACGCGCGTGGAGTTGTCCATGTTGACCACCAGCACGTAGTCCGGCAGGCGCTCCGGCCGCATGCCCGCCAGGAAGTGCAGCTGCATGCAGAAGGACGAGCAAGCGCTCTGCAGGTCCACCGCCGGCGCGTTGATGTTCAGCAGCTGCGCCACCCGGTTGGACTCCGCGGGGATGCACTCGTCCGGACTGCATCCGCCCGCCACCACCAGCCCGATGTCGGACGGCTTCAGCCCCGCGCGCTCCAGCGCCATCAGCGCCGCGCGGCGTCCCGTCTCCGCGTTGCTGAAGAGCGCCGCCTCCTGCGCCGCGCGCACGTCGCGGTTGCGCGTCTCCCGGAGGTAGTCCAGCGGCAGCACCGTGTGCCGCGTGCGGATGCCCACGCGGTCCACAATCCACGCGTCGCTGGTCTCCAGCCCCAGCTCTTCGAAGAAGGCGTTGGTCAGGAGGTTGGGAGGATGGAAGTGGCCGAGCGCGTGGAGATACATTCAGAACCCTCTAACCGCTCAGCCTCCCAAAACTCTGTCAGCCGTTTGTCACGCCCTCGCGCCTTCGCGCACAGCGGACGGCCTGCCAGGCCATCCACCTAACGCGCGGCGTCAGTCTTCCGGCCCGTGAGTCGCAGCCGCATCGCGCCCTCACCGCGCGCCTCGAAGCCCTGCTCGACGGCGTCGTCGGTCAGCGCCACCTTCACCGGCCCGGACAAGGTGAGCTCCAACAACTGGATGCCCTCCGCGAGGACGGACATCTGCCCTTGCAGGGGAATGGTCATCAGGAAGGGCGCGTTGGTTTCCTGGCGCGACACCGTCATCGCCACGTCGAAGATGCCCACGGCGCCGCGCGACTCCTGACGCACTTCGACCAGGCGCGCGCGCGTCTGGGTGACGCGGGTGTCATCGCCCTGCTCGTCCACGATTTGCTTCGCGAGCGCATCGGAGAAGCCGTCCAGCGTGGCGCCCACCGACAGCGGCGTCTTCGGGAAGGCGGCCTCCAGCGCGTCTGGCTTGCCGAGCTCCGGCAGGTGCTTCGTCACCTCGTCCGCCTCCTCCTTGGACACCGGCTTGCCCTTCACATCGGTGATGGCCACGCGCGCCTTCTTCCACTCCGCCAGGTACGTCTTCCGGCTGATGGGGCTCGCCTTGCGCTGGACCTCGCCCTGCTCCTCGGCCACCTCGCCCACGTCGCCGAACGCCAGCTTCACCTTGGAGACGACGTTCCCCTTCGCGGCCAGCACCGTCACCGTGTGGCGGCTGGACGAGGTCACCGACATCGCCACCGACATCGGCTTGTCCATGTCCGAGGCGCGCAGGTCGAGCGCCAGCCGCATGTCCACGGCGTTGTCCAGCACCTCCTGGTCCCCCACGCGGACATTCACCTGCTTGAACTGGAGGGTCGGCGCCTTCACCTCCGCCGCGGGCGCACCCGGCGCCTGGGCATGGGCGGCGAGCGGCGCGAGCGAGAGCCCCAGGGAGACGACGAACGGATACACGCGGTGCATGTGCTGCCCTCCTGGGACGCCATCCTTTCACGGGCGCTTTGCAGGTGTTCCGCTGAAATCGTGCAGTCCGCCAGGAAGCCCTTCGTCTGAACCCAGACGGATTCAAGCGCGCCCCGCGGAGGTCCTTTCGCCTCGCGCTACAGTTCCGCGGATGAGCGCGACGCCGGCCCCCCAGGTCCACTTCCGCACCTGCAACCTCTGCGAGGCCATGTGCGGCCTGCGCATCGAACTGGACGCCGGCCGCATCACCTCCATCCGGGGCGACGCGGAGGACCCCTTCAGCCGGGGCCACGTCTGTCCCAAGGCGCTGGCGCTGGAGGACCTGCACCAGGACCCGGACCGGCTGCGAGGCCCCCTGCGGCGCACCGCCAGCGGCTGGGAGCCCGTCTCCTGGGACGACGCGTTGGATGAGACCACGCGCCGCCTGCATGCCATCCAGCAAGCGCACGGCCGTGACGCGGTGGGCTCGTACCTGGGCAACCCCAACGTCCACAACCTGGGCAACATGCTGTTCGGTCCGGAGCTGCTGCGCACGCTGCGCTCGCGCAACCGCTTCTCCGCGACGTCCGTGGACCAGCTGCCGCACCAGTTCACCGCCTACCTCATGTTCGGCCACCAGCTGATGGTGCCGATTCCAGACATCGACCACACCGACTACATGCTCGTGCTGGGCGCCAATCCCCTGGCGTCCAATGGCAGCCTGATGACGGCGCCCGACGTTCGCGCCCGCCTGCGCGCCATCCAGCAGCGCGGCGGCCGCGTCGTGGTGATGGACCCGCGCCGCACGGAGACGGCGGCCATCGCCGACACGCACGTCTTCATCCGGCCGGGCACCGATGCGCTCGCGCTGCTCGCCCTGCTGCACGTCGCGGTGGTGGAGCACGCGCCCCGCCTGGGGCCGCTGGAGGCCTTCACCGACGGCCTGGAGACGGTGTGCGCGCTGGCCCGGGACTTTCCTCCGGAGCAGGTCGCGCCGCACACGAGCGTGCCCGCGCACACCCTGCGCCGCATCGCCCGGGACTTCCTCTCCGCCCGGGCCGCCGTGTGTTACGGCCGCATGGGCGTGTCCACCCAGGCCTTCGGCGCGCTGTGCCAGTGGCTCATCACCGTGCTCAACGTGGTGAGCGGCAACCTGGACCGGCGCGGCGGCGCCATGTTCACCCTGCCCGCGTTCGACATCGTCGGAGGCCCCCGGGCCCTGGCCTTGGGCCACGGCGGCTTCGGCCGCTGGAAGAGCCGCGTGCGAGGGCTCCCCGAGTTCGCGGGGGAATTGCCCGCGGCGGCGATGGCGGAGGAGATGCTCACGCCAGGCCCGGGCCGCGTCCGCGCGCTCGTCACCGTCGCGGGAAACCCCGCGCTGTCCACGCCGGATGGCGCGCGGCTGGAGCAGGCGCTCGCGGGCCTGGACTTCATGGTGAGCATCGACCCGTACCTCAACGAGACGACGCGCCACGCGCACCTCATCCTCCCGCCGGTGTCACCGCTGGAGCGCAGCCACTACGACGTCGCGTTCCACGCGCTGGCGGTGCGCAACACCGCGAAGTACTCGCCCGCCCTCTTCGAGCCCGGGCCGGGCAGCCGGCAGGACTGGCAGATTCTGCTCGCCCTCCAGCACCGGCTGCTGACGCTGCGGCGGGGCCGTCCCTCCGTGCGCGCCACGCTCAAGTACCAGGCCCTGTCCCGGCTGGGTCCGGAGCGGGTGCTGGACCTGGGCCTGCGGCTGGGGCCCTACGGGGCGCGCTTCCACCCGGCGAAGCACGGCCTCAGCCTGGCGAAGCTGCGTCAATCTCCCCACGGCATCGACCTGGGGCCGCTCCAGTCCTGCCTGCCCCAGCGCCTCCAGACGAAGGACCGCCGCATCCATCTGGCGCCGGAGGTGCTGGTGGCGGACGTCCAGCGTCTGCGAGCAGCCTTCCCCCAGGACACAGTTCCCGCGCCGGACAGCGACGAGCTGCTGCTCATCGGCCGGCGGCACCTGCGCGACAACAACTCCTGGATGCACAACGTTCCGGGCCTGCTGAAGGGCAAGCCGCGCTGCACGCTGATGATGCATCCGGAGGACGCGGCGCGGCGGGCGCTGGCCGACGGCATGGAGGCCACCATCACCTCGCGCGTGGGGACGGTGACGGTGCCCATCCACGTGACGGACGAGGTGATGCCCGGCGTGGTGAGCCTGCCCCACGGCTACGGGCATGGACGCCAGGGCACGCGGCTCGCCGTGGCCGCCGCGCACGCGGGCGCCAGCCACAACGACCTCACGGACGCGCAGGCCGTGGACGCGCTCTGCGGCAACGCCGCCTTCAGCGGCACGCCGGTGCGGGTGCTGCGGGCAGCGGCGCCCGAATCCGCCACACCAGCGGGATGAGCGCGCCCACCAGCACGAACAGCAGCTGCACCAGGTGCCCCAGCAGCGCCACCGACATGGCGCGCGCGGCCGTGGTGTCCAGCACGCCCGCCGCCAGCGCGAAGGCGCCGTCACTCACGCCCACCTGCCCCGGCACCAGCGAGCCCACCGCCAGCGCGCACAGGTAGAGGCCCTGGGCGAAGAACGCCTGCACCAGGGACGTGTCGATGCCCACCGCGTAGGTCAGCACGCCGTACTGCGCCACCTGGAACAGCCGGCTGCACAGGAACGCCCGCATGGGCGACCACGGCAGCAACGCGCCACACCGCGCCGAGGCCTGGAACTGCTCCGCGTGGAGCGCCCAGCGGCTGAAGCGGCACACCAGCCACGCGCCGGGCCGCTTCGCGCGCATGCACGCGCGCACGCCCACAGACAGCAGCACCAGCAACACGCCATGCGCCAGCATGAGCAGCGTGAAGAGCGACATGCCCGTCAGCAAGTAGGACGCCAGCGCGCAGGGGAACGAGATGAAGCCTCCCGCCGCCAGGGACGCCGCCTGGGAGGTGGCCGCCGCCGCGGTGGCGGTTCCCCCGCCCATATAGGGACTCAGCAGGGCCGCCTTGGTGGCCTCCGCCGCGGCGCGGCCCGCCGGGGCCATGCTGGACACCGCGGTGCCGATGAGCTGCGCGCGGGCCAGGACGCGCCAGGGCACGCTTCGGGCACCCGGTCCATAGGCGCACCGCGTGGCCAGTCCGTCCATGCACTGCCGCCCCAGCTCCAGCAGCACCACCCACGGCAGCCAGGGCGCCGCGCCGGACAGCACGGCGCCCAGCTCACGAGGCCCAACCTTGTGGACCAGCAACGCCAGCGTGCCCACCCCCGCCAGCGCGAAGACGGGCCGGAGCCCCACCACCATCCACCGCTTCAGGACCCGCTGCGGCGCCGCTGCTCCCACCGCGGCGGCTGGCTGGGCCAGGGACAGCTCCCCGTGCGCGTTGCTCACCATCGACCTCCTCACCGTCCCGTTGCCCGCAGCGGAAGGTGGGCAGCACGGACGCGACTGGCGAGCCCCGTCTGTCCGCCTGTCCCTGCCCACCTGGGCCCGCGTCCAGCGGTGGACAGGCGCGCGCCCGTGGCAGACACGGCGGTGGGGGATACAGCACGCCTCCAACCCGGCGGTGAGCCGCGCCAACGTCAAGCGCATCCCCAGGTGAGTCCTGCGCCCGCCGACCGAAGGCCCGCCGCTGGCCATGGATTCGGTGTGGGGAGCGACGGCCGAGGCGCTGGAGGACATGACCGGCCGGCGGGCGCTGCTGGCGACGGTGAGTGCCTCCGTCAGCATGTACCTGCTCCCCTGGTCGCTCCCCGAACCGGTGCGCAAGGGAATGGCAGCGCTGCTGACGGCCACGGCCATCGCCTACCTGGGCGTGGACACCGTGTGGCGCATTCTGGACGGGTGGATGTCGCTGATGCGCGAGGTGATTCGGGCCAGGACCTTCGAGCAGCTCAGCGAGCCGGTTTCTTGCGTGTCGCTGTCGGTGATGTCCGACTACCGGCTGGCGAGCGGACGGGGCGGGTAGGCGGTGGGAGGAGGTCGCCCCCCCTGCCCACCAATGCCCCGCGAGAAGACTGTGACGAGAGACTCTCGGAGCACCCGCGAAGTCATCCGAAGCGCGGTGGGAGTCGAGTCCTGGGCCGGGGATTGCCCTCGGTGGAGGACGTCCGTTCAGCACATTGTCCCAGTGGCGGTGCGGCCAGCAGGTGCGTTGGGAAAGGGTTGGGACTGCATGGGCATGGGCTGCGAGGCAGGCAGGCGCTGGGGCGCGGGAATGGGGCGACGGCTCCCAGGCGCGAGGGATGGCCGTGCGCCGCTACCGGTGCACCCGGTGCGGGGCCGCATGCACCATCTGCCCTCGGGGAGGTGCTGTCGCGGAGGCTGTACGCGGCCTCGGCCATAACCCTGGCGCTCTTCGGGCTGCTGCGGTGCACGGTGGCGCAGGTGCGCGCGAGGAGACGTGCTGGACATCAGCCTCCTGAAGACGACGGAGATGCAGCTGGCCGTGCCCGCGCTGCTGCGCCCAGCCCCGCACCACTGGGTGCAGGCCCGACAGTACACCGGCCGCGTCGTCACCATCACCAACGCGGAGGTCTTCAAGCAGCCAACCTACGACACACGCGCAACTTCAACTTCCTCTGGGAGGAGCTGCCGCTGCGCTACGACACCGACTTCCAGCGGGCCGAGGCCATCATCGTCGCCACCGTGCGCGAGGCCACCGCCGGCATCATCGACGAAGGCCGCCACGAGCTGGCCAACATGCGCGAGCGCTACCTCATCCACGCCGATGAGTTGGAGCCGCGCGCCTACCTATGGCTGACGGACAACTGGGTGGAGCTGCGCGTGCGCGAGGTGAAGGACGGTATCTCCAGCGCGGCCTGGTGCGCTCCCGCGTGGAGGGCATTGAGCTGGCGGCCAACACGGTGGCGTTGGTGCGCGTGCCCTGGCTGGGACTCCGCACTCCCAGGCGGCCCTCAGCGGCGGAGGAGACGCCCCCTACATTGAGCGTGGCGCGTCCCCGGGCCCCCGCCTCAGGCACCGGGCCTGCCGGTGTGCGACGCCTCAGCCCGGCCTCACCGCCCCCCGGGCCGGGACGACGGCCTCTCTCTCGTCGCGTGCTCGCCCGCTCCGCGCGAGGGCGATGACGTCGTCCACCTCCCAGTGGTCATCCGCATGGCGCCCGTAGTGGACCGCGCGCACCCGGCCGGTGGCGTCGAGGAGGAAGTCCGCGGGCAGCCCTCGCTGTCCCCCCTCTCCGGCGAACGGATTCGACGGGGCCGAGGCCAGCCCCCGCACCGCGGAGAGCATGACGCGAGGATGGGCCACCGCGAGGACGGACTGCTCCACGCCGAAGTGGCCGTACCACCGGCGCTCGAGGTCCGGCACGACGGGGAATGGCAGGTCCCCCTGGTAGGGCCGCATCGCCTCCGCTGAGGAATGGAAGAACGCCACGGTGTGGATCCCCGCCTCCTCGATCCGCCCCTGCGCCGCGGCGAAACTGCGCATGTGCAGGTTGCAGATGGGGCAGCCCGCGAAGCGGCGGAATTGGAGGTGTGTGAACGCGCCGGGCGCCCTCATGGGCAGCTCCAGGAGGCCGTGGGACAGCGTGGTGACGGAGAAGGGGGCGAGGACGTCGCCCGGCTGGCGGCGGGAGGTCTTGGAGATCATGCCGCGAACCTAGCGGCACGCAGGCCATCCACATCCTGCATGTTGCACATCTCCATCATGGTACTTTTCGATGATGTTGCTCGACCGCCTCGACGCCTCGCACTTCTACTCGCTGCACGTTCTGCTGGAGGAGCGGCACGTCACGCGCGCCGCCCGGCGCCTGGGCATCACCCAGTCGTCCATGAGCCACCGGCTGCAGCGCCTGCGCGTGGCGCTGGGAGACCCTCTCCTGGCGCGCGCGGGCGGAAGCCTGCTGCCCACGCCTCGCGCCGAGGCCCTCGCGCCGCGGCTGGCCGAGGCCCTCCGGGCGCTCGAGGCCGCGGTGACGCCAGAGGCGGCCTTCGACCCGGCGGCCTGCACCCAGACCTTGACGCTGATGCTGCCGGACCTCCTGGCGCCGGTGCTCCCCCACGTCCTCACCGCCGTCGGGCGCTCGGCCCCGGGCATGGGCCTCCGCGTGCGGCCCGTCTCTGCCGAGCTGCCGCACCTGCTCGCCGCGGGTCCGCTGACCCTCGCGCTCGCGCCCGCGCACTTCGTCGGCGGGCACACCCGCTCGCGCCTGCTAGGGGAATTGCGGTTCGCCGTCGCCGGACGCCGGGGGCACCCGGCGCTGCGCCCGCGGTTGACGGTTGCCCGCTGGCTGGCCCACGGGCATGTCGTCGTCCACATCGGCAACGAGCGTGCGAACGCGGTGGCGGACGCGCTCACGCGCCGCGGACTGCGGCGCCGCGTGGCCCTCGAGGTGCCCTCGTTCCTGGCGGGCCTCCAGGTGGTGGCCCGCTCGGACCTGCTCATGAACGTCCCCGTGCCCCTCGTCAACGAGGCGGCCGGCGCGCTGGGGCTGGAGGTCCACCCCGCGCCCCTGGCCCTTCCCCGCGTCCGCTTCGCGATGCTGTGGCACGAGCGCTTCCAGCACGATGCAGCCCACCGGTGGGCGCGGGACGCCGTGTTCGCGGCCGTGCGCCCCCTGCTCCACGAGCGGCCCCGGGGGTGAGCCGCGGGAGGCCGGGGCTCGCCCCGGTGAGAAGAAGACGGCGGGCATGGCCCGCGAGCTTCTCAGGTGGGAGAAGTGCCTGTGGAGGTTCGTTGATGTGCCGGCCCTGGCCTGAGATATCCGCTCGACGATGAAGCCATCTCCGCAGGCCACAGCGGCTCTTCGCACCTTGTCTATCTGATTCGATTCCTTCTCCTGAATCGAAATCAAGTCGGCGAGCGTCCGGTCAAGTCCCGTGAGCTTCCGTGGACCGCCCGTACTCCTCCCAACCAATCTCGGGCATCCACGAAATCGGCAGGCTCAGTTCGTGCTGACCGCATCCTGAGACGCCTGAAGGCCACGGGGGCGCCGCATGCACAGTTCCATCAACACTTCGTGGGCCCGCTTCGCCATTCCATGCAGCTCCGCCGCCGCTTCTTCCTGGCCGTAGGCATCCCCCTCTCCAAGCCAGCGGCGGAGGTCCGTCGCCAGCTCGCGCGCCGTCTGGTAGCGGGCATCCGGCCGGGGCTGGAGGAGCTTGCGCAGCACCAGACCCAGCCCCTGCGGAAGCCCCTCCGTCAACGCCTCCAGGTCCGCCTGCGTGTAGGTCGCCGCGCGCCAGATGGCATCCGCCACCTGGGGCGCGCTTCCTGCGAGCCGGGCCCGCTTGACGGCACGCCGGACCCGCACGCGCTGCCTCGCCGACAGGGCGTCCTTCACCTCTTCGGTGAGGGCATCCGGGGCATCCAGGATGTTCCTCCCCGTCGCCAGTTCGAGCAGGACATTGCCAAGCGCGAAGAGGTCCGAGCGCGCATCCACGCAGCCGGTCAGGAGCATCTCCAGGGAGGAGTAGAACGCGCCCCCCTGCGGCCAGCGCACCGTGGACGAAACGCGGCCGGGCAGGTCCGAGAGCGCGAGCCCGAAATCAGAGATCCGCACGTCGCCATTCCAGCCGACAACGAGGTGCTCCACGTCGAGCGCCCGGTGGACGATGTGGAGGGAGCGCCCCTGTCCGTCCGTCGCGTCGTGGGCATGCGCCAGGGCCGCGGCGACGCGAGCCCCGACATGGAGGGTGAAGAGGGGCGAGAACCGTCGGCCGCACTCCCCTGCGAGCGTCAACAGGTCGCCGATGCTGTGCCCCGAGGGATGCTCGGTGATGACGTACCAGCCCCCTTCCGCCTTGTGCAGTCCGTGGACACGGAGGATGCCCGGATGGTCGAGGTACGTCGCCAGGTGCACCTGCTCTTCAAGCTTCGCCCGCGCCCGCTTGATGCGGGGCAGTTCCATCAACTTCGGGACCCCGACCGCCTTGAGCAGCACCTTGCCGCGGATGTTGCCGTCCACCGTGCGGCGCCGGGCCAGCAGGAGGCGCAACCCGTGATGGGCCTCGCCCAGGTCCTCGCGGAACTCATACTGGAAGCCGTCCCTCGTGAAGAGAATCGCCCCTCGTGGGAGCCTGAACTCGCTCGCCGACATGTTCTGTCCTCCTCTCGCGCGGGCATCCCCAGCCAGCGCATCGCGGACCATGTTCCCCATGGGATTGGCAGGCATGGAACGACCCTGAGAGGTTCTGTCGACGCTGGTGAGCAGGGGGCCGGAATAGAGCACCTACCCGCCACGTCACCGCAGGCCCACTCAGGGCCAGCGGTGCACGCCCCACCCCACGTTCCGGTTGGACGCCTTCACTCTGCCGTCCTTGAACCCGTAGACCGTGCCCTCAACCACCAGGCAAATCGGCTGCTCGTCCTGTCCCGGGAGCTTCACACGGTCATACCGGACGACGAGCGCTGGCCCATCCGCGCGGCCCATCTTGTCGGAGAGGTAGTAGGCCTTGCCGTAGAAGCGCGTCCCGGTCGGAGCGACCGCATGTTGCCGGTCGTCGTTGTGGTCTTTCGGGACAACCCCCACCACCTCCGCGCCAGCGGTGAACCACACCTGTCCAAACGCGCCTGGCGGTCGTCGAGTTGAGCGTCGGGGTCATCGAGCCTCCTCCGAGGAGGGCTTCGGGAAGCGCACGTCGTGAATGTTGAAGCGACGCCCCCCATCTCCGTGGACCTCCAGGGTGAAGACGAGCTCCGCTTCCGTCTCTGGCACTTCCAGGACGGCCAGAACACGCCCCATCTCCCCCGGAAAGATGGGCCCTGGCTTCTTCATGACGAGCCGCGCCCGAAGAGGCACACCGGCACGCTCCGCGAATGTCGCCTCTCGTGGTATCCAGCCCGGGTGGCCGGAAATGTTCATGATTGACACACGTCCATCAGAATCCAACCCGCGCCCCGATAGGAGACGACCGACTGCAGTTCAAGCCCTTGCGCGGAGTCGCCCCTGTCCTCGCGGATGGAAGTCGTGACGCCTGCCTTGCCCACATAGCCAAGCAACACGAAGTCTTCCGGCTTCGGTGCCAGGGTTTGAGCCGTGGGCGGGCAGGCCGGATTCGGCGGCTCCGGGCGCTGAACGTCAATCCGTGAGTCCACTTCGGCCGGGACAGTCATGAGGACAAAGGAAGCCCGCGCTGGCGCCCGACTGTCGGCGAAGAAGACGCCGAGTTCCTGGCGCTCGCCCTCACCAAGGTTGGCCAGGGGTTGGATGATGACGGAGCGCTCGCCGGCATCCAGGACGCGAATCCGGGACTCGTCGAAGGTGAGGGACTTCCGCTGAATGGGCGATGAGAAGAGGAACAACGTCGGCGAGTCCGCCGCCACATGCACGACGGGCATCGGTTCGCCGGATGTGCTGGCGATGGTCACTGAGCGTCGACGCTCGACGCGCGTCCCCGTGGCCGGCTGGGTCTGCGCGGCGGCACTCCACGCGAGCGTGTGCGCCATTGGACGCGCGCGGCACCGGAACAGGTTCGCAACTGGCGCGGCGCGGCCGGTCCACGGGCCCAGGGGGCACCGGGGGGTGCCAGTCCTGCCCCGCTGGCGCTGGCTCCAGTTCAGGCTTCCGCTTCGCTTCACCTTCCCGGCTGGCGACCTTCGCTCCTCGCGAGGCCCCTGCCTCCTCGGGGGAGCCGTATCGAAGCTCATACGCGTCCAACGCCTCCTTGATGGCGACTGCCACCACCACCACGCCAAGAACAATGACTGCCCCCACCGCAATCTCAGGCGCCGCCAGCACGCACAGCCCGACTCCCACGGCGGCGGCGCCCGCCGAGGCGACCGCGCAGCTTCCCGTGGTGTCGTGGAGCTTGAGACGCTCATGCTCCAGGGCCTGATAGCACCGCTCCACCAGCACCGGCCAAGGCCGCGACGCCTCACGGACGACGCACCGCCCACCATCCCTCCACGGCAGCGCCGCCGCGCGCTGGAGGTTGGCCACTCTCTGACTCCGGCCTCCGTGTGCGCCCCGAGCCGGTGCCGACGTGGCACAGGCCGCGAGGAACGTCAGGAGTGCGACGCACGCGAGGGAACGCATGGACACGGCCTCTTCTTCAAGTCACCGGGCAGCGGAGCACATGTGGATGATAGCAGGCGTGGCGAAGCTGAACCGGCACCGAGGCGTCCGACGGCTCCACGCAGGAGACTCTCGACCGACATCGCGTCCAGCGGTGGACAGGCAGCCGCCGTCCCACCCACGAGGCGGTGAATCACATCGTCCGTCTGGACACTCGGCGCGCCCGCCGAAGGCCGCTAGGGTGCGGCCCGCACTCCCACACGGAACATGGAGCGTCCCATGAAAGCAGTACGGTTCTCGGCCTTCGGGCACCCCCTGAAGGTGGTGGAGGTCGTGGAGCAGCCGGACGTGGCGCTGAAGCCGGGCGAGGCCCGGATTGAAGTGCTGGCCACGCCCATCAATCCCTCCGACCTCCTCACGCTCAGCGGCCAGTACGGACAGCTCCCGAAGCTGCCCGCGGTGCCCGGCAACGAAGGCGTCGGCCGCGTCGTCGAGGTCCAGGACTCCAGCGCCGTGAAGGTGGGTGACGTCGTGTTCCTCCCGGTGGGCGCGGGCACCTGGTGCAGCCACCTGGTCGCCCCCGCGGACTCGCTCCTGCGGGTGCCGCCGGGGACCGACCTGCGGCAGGCCGCCATGCTGTTCATCAATCCGCCCACCGCGGACCTGCTGCTGCGGGACTTCGTCGCGCTTCAGCCCGGCGAGTGGGTGATACAGAACGCCGCCAACTCGGCGGTGGGCCGCTCCATCATCACCCTGGCGAAGCAGGCGGGCTTCAAGACGCTGAACGTGGTGCGGCGCGAGGAGCTGGCGCCGGAGCTCACCGCGCTGGGCGCGGACGCCGTGCTGCTGGACTCGGATGAGCTGCCGGTGCGCGTGCGCGAGGTGACGGGCGGCGCCAAGGTCCGGCTGGCCATCGACGCCGTCGGCGGTGAGTCCACCCAGCGCCTCGGTGACGCGCTCGCGCGCGGCGGCGTGGTCGTGAACTACGGCGTGATGAGCGGCAAGGGCCCTCGACTGTCGGCCGCCGCCACCATCTTCAAGGACGTCACCCTGCGCGGCTTCTGGCTGGTGACGTGGATGAAGAAGACGCCGCGCGAGGAGCAAGGCGCCCTGTTCGCCCGGCTCGCGAAGCAGGTGGCCGAGGGCGCGCTCCACGTCCCGGTGGAGGGCACCTTCCCCCTGGAGTCCATCCAGGAGGCCCTGACGCGCGCCATGGAAGGTGGGCGCGCCGGCAAGGTGCTCCTCACGCCCAACGGCCCGCTCTGAGGCGCCGAGCGCCGCCGCTCCGTCAGGCCCAGGGGCCCTGGAACAACTCGGAGAAGCGCAGCGCCAGCTCCGGGCGCCGCACCAGCAGCGCCCCCCAGGCGGTGGCCTCCGACGTCCAGGTGGCCACCGACAGGCCATGCGCCTCGAACACCGCCATCACGTCGTTGTTCGCGCTCATGACCTTCAACAGCCGCGTGTAGTCCAGCAGCGTGCGCAGCCGGGCCTCCGGAAACCACTCCTCCAGGTCGAGCGGCTGCACCGGCCCGCGCGGACTCAGCAACACCAGCGGCGCGACCTCCACGACATGCGCGGGCGGTGACGCCTCCACCTGGTGCGTCAGCAGCTCCCGCTGGCGCTCCAGGTCCCGCTGGCGGGACGCCGCCACCATGCGCTGGAGCTCCGCCTCGCGCGCCTGTTCCTCTCGCTCCCGCCTCCGCTCGAGGTGCTCCCGAATCAGCCGGACATCGACCTCGATGTCCTCCAGGAAGTCGCGGGAGCAGCGCCGCTCGCGCGACGTGGGTGACGCGGCGGCGACACGCTCCCGCAGGCCGGGGAACCAGGACAGGAAGCGCTCCGCGTCCGGCCCCAGCACGTCGACGCCCTGCCGCACGGCCCCCGACAGCACCGCCGCCGCGTACGACACCGCGAGCGAGGTCGCACGCGGCCACGCCTCCACCCGGGCCTCCGCCGCCTTCCACACAGGCTCGAGGCGGCGCGACAGGTCCTCCGGAGGCGACTGACGGACCAGCGTCTCCACGCGCTCTGGCAACTGCTCCGGGTCCTCCACCGGCCACCATGTCTGGAAGCACACCACCGCGTCAGCCTCCGCCGCCTGCTGCCGCTCCCAGAGCGCCGCCCGCCACGGCGTGAAGGTGGCGAGCAGGTCCGCGCGCTCGTCCGGGTGCTGCTGGAAACGCCGCCACACGGCGTCGATGAACACGGCCTCCTGACTGCCGCCACTCCACGCGCGCACCACCTTCGCCAGCGGCGCCAGCAGGCCCTCACGGCCCTCCCCTGTCCAGAGCGCCATCAGCAGGCGCGCCCCCTGGCCGGGAGCGAGCGCGTCACCCCACCGCTGCCGCGAGGGCAGCGACAGCACCGCCTCCAGCAACGGCTCCATGCACGGCGCCTCGCGACTCCACGCGTGCAGCCGGAGTGCGTCCTCGTCGTCGGCGAGCGTGAGGAAGCGGGAGAAGGCCGCGTCCTGGAAGCGGCTGACGCGCAGCGACGGTGGCTCCCGCGCCAGGGACTCGGACACGGCGGAGACGAAGGCGCGCGTCTCCTCCACGCGGTCCGCCTCCGACGCGGCGGCGGCCCACTCGAGGAAACGAAGGGCATCCTCCGCGGAGAGCCGCGCCAGCCGCGCGAGCGCCCAGTCCGCCCACAACGCCCGTTCCTCCAGCGACAGCTCCGCGAACGGCCGTCCCCGGGCCCAGCCATGCAGCGCCGCCGCCAGCCCGCCCTCCACCCGGTCCGACACGGCGAGCAACGCGCTCAGCGCCCCCGGAGGCGCCTGCGCGGGCAGCCGCCGCAACACGTCGAGCGCGAAGGCCGCGTCCCCTCGCGACGCCATCCGCTCCAGCAACCGCACGGAGCCGCGTGCCGCCAACGCCCCGCGCGCCTCCGAGGCCCTCGCCAGGTCCTCGGACTCCACGGCGTCGAAGAGGCCGTCCTCGTCCTGCAAGCAGAGCGCGCATTCGAAGCGCACGTCCTCGTCTGGATGCCGCAGGCCCTCGCGCAGCGCGAGCAGCAGGTCCACCTCCGGCGCCTGCCCGGTGGCCCGCACCCACGCCACGGCGGCGCGCGCCCCCTGCTCCGGGAACCGGGAGAAGGCGGCGAGCGCAAGCCGCGCGATGCGCGCGGTGTCCACCCTGTACCTGCGCGCGCGCGGCCACACCCGCCACCGGGTGAGCGCCAGCGCCGCCTCGCAGCCGAAGCGGCCATCATCCTCCAGACACGGCAGCACCGCTTCGAGCGCCGCGGGCGAAGGCGCCTCTCCGTGGACTTCCACCAACGCGGAGAGCCACCGGAGCTCCGGCGCGGGGGCGGCGGCGTGCAACCCCTCCTCCGGCTCGCCGGCGGACTCCGCCTCGGGGACGTTCCAGGGGAGCCGCTGGGCCCACCGGTCCTCGACCTCCGCCTCGAAGCCCTGGAGCAACAACGCCGGCGCGTGACGCCGCACGCCGACGAGCAGGCGCCGCACAAGGGCCCACATCCGCGCGTAGCGCGCCTCCAGGTGCTCCGCCATGGAAGTGGGCAGGAGCAACACCCGGTCCGCCAGCGCATACCGGTCCACCCCCGCGTGCACGAGCATCCGCGCGGCGCCGTACCGCTCCGGAGCAACCGGGCCACAGTCGCACCGGGGACACAGAAGGCCCGGCGCGTGGAAGCGCGTGCAGGCCGGGCAGCGAACCTGGGCCCCTCGGCGGGCGCCATTCTCCAGCGGGGGATGCATGTGTCTTCTCTACACCGACTGGGGCCCCCTCCGCCCCACCCCTGGCGTGACTGTAACGCAAAATGTTTCAATTCCTCTCAGCCTCTGGCTGTCACGCGGAGGCCACATCCCCAAGGAGCGGTCAGATGACACCTGTGAAGCGCGCGGTGTACGCCTCGCTGCTGTTGATGTCCGGCGGGCTCTCCGCCTGTGGTCCAGTGGATTCAGTTGAGCAGGATTTGACACAGGCCGAGGCCGGGCTGAGAACCTGTCTCTACGCCCAAGCCGAGTCCTCGATATCCCAAGACGATGCCTGCGCCAGGGCTCGAGCCCTGGCCCCGTCCCTCTGCGCGGACCTGGGCGGCGTCAGCCACATGGCACGCTGCGTCCATGGGACCACCTCCGACCCGTGGCTCGGCAGGCACTACGTCTGTTGCAAGCAGTAGCCCTCACCCAAGGAGAAACACCTCATGAAGCAGACTTTTGCTGTCCTGGCGGCGCTCGCCGTGTCGACCCTGGTGGCCTGTGGTGGCGTTGAAGCCGTGGAGCCGGGGGAGGCGCTGGGCGAGGAGTCGAGCGCCCTCGTCTCCTGTTCGACGTCCTGCTCCGACGGCACCGTGCTGTCGTGTACGGGCACCACCTGCTCCGCCTCGGACCAGGACTTCGTCCAGTGTAATGGCAACTACCAGTACTGCCCGCCCCCCGTGCCGCCCGACTGCACGGACCCGCGCCAGATGTGCGTGAACCTCAACGGCACCCGCTGCGCCACCCCCGGCGTCTCGCGTGACTGCTGCGTGCCGGGCGTGCCCACCGGCGGCTGCTTCTGCCGCTCCAACGGCACGTGGATCTGCACCATCCCCGCTGAAGACCCGTAAGCCGTCTGCCGGAGCGGGCGCGCCCGCCGCGCCCGCTCCTCCTTCCTTCGTGTCAGGCGCTCCCGGCACACGCCACGGGTTGAGCGCACCAAAGCGAGTTGAAGGATGGCTCAGGTAGCGAATATGGTATTTACGTAAAAATCCGGTTATCCATTGACACGATATCCATTGCTCGATACTTGTAATTCGCCACGAACGGGGGACCGTATCGAGCATTCTCAGGGATGCTCAGCGGCGTGGCTGCCCAGAACCCACACATCGCCACAACTGCGCTGGAGACCTCTCCACGAACAGCGGCCCCCTCCTCCCGGGCCGCCGGTCAGGATTCGTACGCTCGTATCCGCGGCTTGAGCGGCGCGGTGGGTGGGACGTGTCTGCCCGGCGGATGGGAGCGCCCGCGAGACGCGCACCAGGAAGCCACCGCCATGGACCTCACCAGCAATGCCTTTCCCGAAAAGAACCGCGACCTCGCCGTGGGCTCCGCCCGGCTCCAGGAAGTCCAGAAGGCGGTCCATTACTACGTGGACAACCATCACTGTGACGTCATCGGGCGGGTGTTTCACGGGATGCCGGGCCGGGAGGCGCGCGTCAGCTTCAGCCCGACGCGCCGGGATGCGCGCCTGGACGCGGAGGGGCCTCGGGACGTCCTCCACTTCGGCTCCTACAACTACTCCGGGCTGAACGGGCACCCGCGCGTGGTGGCCGCGGCGGAGGCGGCGCTGCGCCGCTACGGGACGACGGTCAGCGGAGTGCGGCTGCTCAACGGGACGTGTGAGCTGCACCTGGAGCTGGAGCGCGCGCTGGCGGAGTTCCTGGGCTTCGAGGACTGCGTCACCTACAGCAGCGGCTACGCGGCGAACCTGTCGGTGCTGTCCGCGCTGTGTGGCGAGGGCGACGTGGTGCTGTCGGACATGCTCAACCACCAGTCCATCATCGACGGGCTGAAGCTGTCCGGCGCGGACATCCGCACCTACCGGCACAAGAGCCTGCGCAGCATCGAGGCCACGCTGAAGAAGCTGGCGCGCGAGCAGCGCAAGTTCATCATCACCGACGGCGTCTTCAGCATGGACGGCGACGTGGCGGACCTGCCGGGCATCGCGGCGCTGGCGGAGCGCTACAACGCCTTCGTCCTCGTGGATGACGCGCACGCCACCGCCGCCATGGGCCCCAACGGCCGCGGCACCCCGGCCTGCTTCGGGCTCCAGTCGCAGGTGGACGTGCTCACCGGCAGCCTCAGCAAGGGCCTGCCGGGCATCGGCGGCTTCGCCGCCGGGTCCAAGGCCACCATCGACCTGCTGCGCTTCGGCTCCAACGGCTACATCTTCTCCGCCTCGCTGCCGCCGCCCATCGCCGCGGGCCTGCTGGAGGGCATCCGCATCCTCCAGGAGCAGCCCGAGCTGCAGGAGCGGCTGCACCACAACGAGAACTATCTGCGCGCCGGCATCCGCGCCATGGGCCTGGACTGCATGAACAGTGAGTCCCCCATCATCCCCATCCTGATGCCCGCCTACGAGAAGACGTTCGAGCTGACGCGGCTGCTCCACCTGGAGGGCATCTACGTCAACCCGGTGGGCTACCCCGCCGTGAGCAAGAACCGCACGCGCCTGCGCATCAACGTCAGCGCCAACCTCATCCAGGCGGACCTGGACCGCTTCCTGGACGCGCTGGACCGCTGCAGCCGCAGACTCAACCTCCTGGACGCGCCGCCGCTCCAGCAGACCGGCACCTGAGCCGGCGCCCTTCGCCCCCCACGCCACTGGAAGACCCGCCATGGACCTCAAGGAACAGCTCCTCTACGGCCTGCCCGTGTTCCTCGCTCCCATCCTCATCGAGCTGGTGGTGGGGCGCTTGCGGCGCAAGCCGGCCTACCGGCTCAACGACATGCTCACCAACGTGACGATGAGCCTGCTCACCGTCCTGGGCAGCGTGGTCATCGCGGGCGCCACCTTCGTCTTCTACGGCTACGTCTACCAGCACCACGCCCTCTTCAGCCTGGCGAAGGACTCCGCGTGGACGTGGGTGGTGGCCTTCTTCGCCTACGACTTCTTCTATTACTGGGCGCACCGGCTGCACCACACCATGGCGTGGATGTGGGGCGTCCACGTCGCCCACCACTCCGGCGAGGACATGAACTTCGGCCTCGCGGTGCGGCAGAGCGCGCTGGGTGAGCTGACGACGTGGCCCTTCTTCGTGCCCATGGCGCTGCTGGGCATCGCGCCGGAGGTGTTCCTGGGCATCACCGGCATCCAGCTCATCTTCCAGTACGCCATCCACAACACCTACGTGCCGCCGCTGGGCTGGCTGGAGTACGTGCTCGTCACGCCCTCCCAGCACCGCGTCCACCACAGCCGCAATACGCCGTACATCGACAAGAACTACGGCAACATCCTCGTCGTCTGGGACTTGCTGTTCCGCACCTACCAGCCGGAGCTGAGGGACCAGCCGCCCGTCTACGGCCTGCGCAGCAGCCTGCGCTCGTGGAACCCCCTCACCGCGCACTTCCACTACTTCGTGGAGCTGTTCCAGAAGTCCGCCGCCTGCGCGCGGCTGAGCGACAAGGTGCTGTGCTTCATCAAGGGGCCGGACTGGAGCCCGCCGTCGCTGCGTGAGGAGCGCTTCACCGGCCACCCGGATGACGGCCCCTCCGCCACCTTCAAGAAGTACGACCCGCGCCTGCCCCTGCCCGTCACCGCCTACTGCGTGACGCAGTTCTTCAGCCTGGCGGCCAGCATCCTCTTGCTGGCGTGGTACCTGGACACGCTCGGCCCCCTGGCCCGCGCCGTGACGCTGGGGCTGGTCCTCTTCGGCGCCTGGAGCCTGGGCGCGCTGATGGACTCGCGCGCCTTCGCGTGGCGGCAGGAGCTCGCGCGGCTGGCGGGCATCGCCCTGCTGGGTCCCGCCCTGGCGCTGATGGAGGGTGTGCCGCTGGTCAGCGCGCTCCCCATCCTGCTCCACCCCGTCCTCAGCGCCGCGTGGCTGCTGCGCTTCCGCGCCGCGTTCCACGAAGGCGCTGACACCTCCACGCGAGGCTCCGGCGCCCTGGCCGCCTGAGCGCCCCGCTCCCTGCTCCGACGTCCCCAACCCACCCGAAAGACATGACCGCGTCCGCACCCGTCACCGGAAGCGCTCCCGCCTTCCACACCTTCCCGCGCCCCCTCGACGTGCGCTGGGTCGGCTCCATCAACGACCTTGGCCGGGAGGACTGGCACACCTGCTTTCCCCCCACTGACGTGATGCAGTCCTTCGAGCTGCACCAGGCCACCGAGGCCGCCAGCATCGAGGACGTGCAGTTCCACTACCTGGTCCTCCGGAGCGAGGGCGCGGTGGTGGCCATCGTCCCCTGCTTCCGCTTCCGGATGTCGCTGACAGTCATCGCCCCGGAGAACGTCAACAAGGTGGTGTCCCAGGTCCGCCGCGCGTTCCCGGACTTCCTCTTCCTGAACGCGTTCGTCATCGGCACGCCCATCGCCATCTGCAAGGACCTGCTGGGCGTGCGCACGGACCTGCCGAAGGCGCGGCGTGACGACGTGCTGCGCGCCATCTCCCGCGAGGTGATTGCCCGCGCCCGGCACCTGAAGCTGGGCCTGGTCTTCATGAAGGAGTTCACCTCCCAGAAGCTGCCCGAGGTGAAGGACGTGCTGTCCCCACGCTTCAACTTCGTGGAGAGCGCGGCCACCACCTACCTGTACCTGGGCGAGCCGGGGAAGAGCACCTTCAAGGACCGGCTGCGCAAGAAGTACCGCTCCCTGATGAACAACCGCATGGCCCGCGTCCAGGAGGCGGGCATGCGCTGGGAGACCGTCTCCGACTTCTCACGGTACGCCGCGCAGATGCACCCGCTGTACCTGCAGGTCCTCAACCGCTCGAAGATTCGCTTCGAGACGCTCAGCGTGGACTTCTTCGCCCAGCTCCCCCAGCGCCTGGGTGACCGCGTCTTCGCGCTCCTGTGCTTCAAGGGCGAGCAGCTGGTGTCCTTCGAGCTGTTCCTCAAGGACGCGGAGTGGGTCCACCCCATCTACCTGGGCCTGGACTACAGCCTCCGCGACGAGGGCGCGCTGTACTTCAACAGCATCTACAAAATCGTGGAGGTGCTGGAGTCCCAGGGCAAGGCGGTGGTGCAGTTGGGACAGACGAGCTACGCGGTGAAGGCCAGCATCGGCGCGGTGGTGGACCGGCTGTACCTGGCCGTGCACCACACGAACCCGGTGATGGACGCGCTGCTGAAGCGCTTCGGCGCGGAGCTCTTCCCTCCCACGCCCCTGCCCCGCTCGCAGCGCGTGTTCCGGGACATGAAGGAGAACGACGACGGCCTGGCGCGCCATGGCATCCACTTCGAGCGGCTGGACGAGGGGGGCGACGAATGACGGCGAAGGCGGGCATCACCACGAAGGTCGTCCCTCGCATCCAGGACGTGCCCCAGGCGCTGTGGGACGACAAGGTGGCGCGGGGCCACCCCTTCAAGAGCGCCGCGTTCCTCTCCTGCCTGGAGGACTCTTTTCCGGAGCGGAAGTTCGGCTACCTCATCGTGTCGCGGGGCGCGGAGGTCGTCGGACTGGCGGTCATCACCGAGGAGCGGCTGGACTTGAGCCTGCTGCTGCCGGAGCAGGTGGGCGCGCTGGCCAAGGGCGTGCGCAAGGTGCTGCCCGGCTTCCTGTCGCTGGGCCTGGGCATGGTGGGCACCTTCGAAACAGCGGAGCGCCACTGGTGGTACGACGCGCAGCGCGTGTCCGAGCATGACTTCGCGCGGGCGCTGCTCGCCGCTTGCGACGAGGTGTGTGGCAGCGCCGCGCTGCTGCTGGTGCGCGACTTCATGGAGGCCCTGCCCGAAGACGTGCGCCTGGAGTCGTGGTTCCTCCAGCGAGGCTTCAAGCAGGTGGCCAACCACCCCATGGCCACGGTGACGCTGGACGGGCTGAGCAGCGAGGCCCACTTCCAGCGGCTGAAGAAGAAGTCGCGGCAGAACCTGCGCAAGAAGCTGAAGGACGCGGAGGCGCTGGGCTTCCAGGTGGAGCGCGTGCGGGACTTCCGCCCCCTCCTGGACGAGTGCTACCCGCTCTACCTCCAGGTCCATGAGGGCGCCTCGGAGTTCAAGCGCAACCCGTTCCCCCGGGCCTTCTTTGAAACCATCGCGGAGCGGATGCCCACCACCAGCAGCTTCCTCACGCTGCGGGATTCGGCGGGGCACCTGATTGCCTTCATCCTCACGGGCACCGGGGGCGGCATCAACAACCCCTTCTGCATCGGCATGGACTACGCCCGGACGGAGGGCACGCCGGCCTACTACCTGATGATGTGGAAGGAAATCGAGCACGCGGCGCGCACCGGGTGCCGCGTGGTGGACCTGGGCCTCACCAGCTACTTCGTGAAGCAGACGGTGGGCGCGGAGCTGGAGGGCATGACGATGGCCGCCCGCGTCCAGTCCGCGTGGCTGCGTCCCCTGCTCAACCCCCTGCTGCCCGCGCTGCTGAGCGAGAAGCAGCCGCAGGAGCGGCGGAAGTTCCGCGTCTCCACGTTCGACGGCGACTCGCAGCCCCCCACTGACCAGGCCGCCTGACCATGCTCCGCTTCGCCTACGGCTGCATCCCCTCCGTCATGTCCCTGTACTTCGCCAACACCCTGGTGCGGCGAGCAGGGCTCGTGCCCGCGTGCCTCCTCCTGTCCGCGGGGGGCCTGCGCTTCCAGAAGAAGCGCTACACCCCGGCCCAGGTGCTCCCTGTCTTCCTCAAGCAGTTCGGCCCGCGCTTCACCGGCTACAACGTGCTCGCCGGGCTGAGCGGCTCGCTGCCCTTCAGCATCCCCGCCTCGGGGCTGATGAGCTTCCAGGCGCTCTCCCAGGCGTATGGCATTCCGCTGGTCATCAGTGATGACTTCTCCGGAGCGGCCACGGTGAGCGAGCTTCAGCGGCACGGGGTGGAGCTGTTCCTCACCAGCATGTGCGACCAAATCATCCGGGAGCCGCTGCTCAGCCTGCCGCGCCATGGCTGTCTGAACATCCACCCGTCGCTGCTGCCGGAGTTTCGCGGCGTGGACTCCGTCTTCCAGGCCATGCTGAACGGCGTGTCTGAGATTGGAACGACGCTTCACCGCACCACCGCGCGCATCGACGCGGGCGACGTGCTGGCCCAGAGCGCGTTCACCCGCACGGCCGCTGATTCCCACCTGGCGCTGACGGCGAAGGCGACCGCGGCGGGCATCGCCTTGCTAAAGCGGCACCTGGAGGCGCTGGAGCGCGGTGAGACGCCGGACGCGCGTCCCATCGACGTGAGCCGGGCGCGCCATCCCTACCGCTCCTGGCCGGAGCGGGAGGAGCTGCGCCGCTTCCATGCCCAGGGGAACACCTTCTGGCGGGCGGCGGACTTCCGCCGCATCCTCGCCTTCGAGGACGTGCTGGCGGTGTAGCGCGCCGGAGACGGCACGCCGGACGGGAGCGGCTCCCGCCCGGCGTGGAGGCTTCAGACTGCGGACTACTTGCCGCGGATGATGGACTCGCTCTGGATGCTCAGGGCGCTCGCGGCGGCCGTCAGGTCAATGGCCGAGAAGCTGGTGTACGGGTAGTGGCCGTCGCCCAGCTCCTCGACGAACTCGACGTGGTCGCCGCTGACGATGCGGCCGTCGAAGTCGAACGTGAAGGCGCCCGGCGTCGCGCTGCGGAAGGCCCACACACACGCGCCCGAGGCGATGGGGTCATGCGCGCCGAAGGACGTGTGGTTGCGGAAGCCCGTGTGGATGGGCGTGAAGCGGATGTGGATGTCGTACCAGGACGCGTCCATCGGGAACCAGAGGCCGCGGTTGATGTGCCGGCCCTGGAGCTGGCCGCCGCTGTACACGTACACGCTGTAGGTCGAGCCACCCGGCGTGCCGGTGAACTGCGGCTGGAACGTCACCCGGCCCGGCTCATTGCCGATGCCGACCTGGATGGTGCTGACCACCTGCTCGCCGTCACGCGCCGCCAGGGCAAAGCCCTGGCCAGCCTTGGCCAGGTCCTGGAAGACGGCCTTCTGCTCCCACTGCGTCGCGGCGGCGAAGTTGCTGGAGACGCCGTCGCTCGCGGCGTTCGCCAGGCCGGTGACGTTGAGGCCCGTCTCCGTGCGCGCGAGCTTCGCGTCGCCCGTCGCGCAGTGGGTGACTCCGGCGAAGGTCCCAACACACTGCTGCTTCACGGGCGCTTCCTGGTTCGAAAGCGCGTCAGCCTCGGCGGGCTGCGACTCCTCGCCCTGGCAACCCGCGGCCGTCAGACTCAGGAGTGCCGCCGCCATCAGGCGGCCCGTCAGCTTGATGCTCATGGATGAAAAACCTCTCGTTGGGGGGGATGGACGACTGCCGGGTCGGCAGAAGACCCGGGGGCCGCGTTTGCACCTGGCGCGCCAGCGCGTCGCGCACGGCGCCGTCGCTCGGTGCGGGCTCAGCGGCCACCCCGCCCGGGAGCACGGGACGTAGCGCGCGGCGTCACAGAGACCCGGCTCCTGTGGCGGGCCCTGCTACACCTCAGGCGGCCCAGGAGCGCCTTTCAGGCGGGCTTCAGGAGGCCCGGGGCACGGGTCCAGCGCGACACCTGTCTCCCTTGTACTGCGGGCTGGCTTGGATTCCGGGATTTCGTACCAACCCGTCATATCCCCTATGCTTCGTCACAGTCGCCCGGGAGCCCGGCCGGACTTCCCCCCGGAGAAGGCTGGAACATGAACAGCGCAAGCGTGAATGAATCCCCCATGGATCGTCGCCGCTTTCCTCGGCTCGAGGCGCCGCTCTATGCCCGGCCCGCGCGCCTGAGGCGCGTGGACAAGCAGCAGGTGCTGGACGCCAGCCTGGGGGGCATCCGCATCTACTCCGACGAGCTGTACACCCAGGACTCCGAGCTGGAGCTGGACCTGTTCCTGCGCGACGGCACCTCGTTGGAGTGCAAGGCGCGGGTGGCCTGGACACGCAAGCTCGCCAAGGACGCGGTGGCGCGCTTTGAAGTCGGCCTGGCCTTCACGGACGTACCGCCGCTGGCCATGGACAAGCTCAAGTCGGTGCTCGTCACGGATGACGAGGGCGGCCCGGCCGACTCATAGCCGCTGGGCGGCGGGGACGCCGTTCAGGGCTTCCTCCAGCACCGCGCGCAGCTCCTGCTCCAACCCCGGCACCGAGGCCCTCCGGAGCGCACCGCCCCCTCCGAAGAGGGACAGCCCCTCCAGGAAGGCGACCACCAGCGCCGCGCGCCGCTCCAGGCGAGCCGGGCCGAGGTCGGGAGCCAGGTCTCGCAGCAGCTCCACGACGCCCGCCCGGAAGCCCGCGTAGAAGACGGCGAGCGCGTCCGCGACCATCTCATCCCGCGCGGCGAGCGCCCACAGCTCCGCGAAGAGCTGACAATGACGCGGTGACGCCTGGTCCTCCAGCAGGGCCTCCACTGCGCGCCGCAGCCGCTCCACCGGCGCGCTGCCGCCTTCCTCCACCCGCGCATGCACCCGCTGGCTGGCCGCTTCCAGGTAGCGCGCGAGCAGCGCCCGCACCACGTCCTGCTTCGCGGGGAAGTAGTACTGGAGGTTGCCCACGCTGAGCCCCGCCCGCTGCGCCACCCGGCGCAGCGTGAGCCCCGAGTGGCCCTCATCCACCAGGGTGTCGGTGGCCGCATCCAGGATGGACGCCACGCGCTCGGTCCCCTTGGCGTGGACGGCGGTCCCCTCGCGAGGCTTCGACGACGGCAGCTTCCCTCGCGTGGCGCGTGGCATCAGGCCGCCTCCTGGCGCCGTGGCGCCTCGAGCCGCACCTGGACGCCGCACGCGCGCAGGGCCTCCAGGGTCTGCTCCATCCGCGCGTCGTGCTCCGGGAACCACACGCCCGCGGCGGGAGGCGGCGCGCCATCCAACCCCAGCAGCCGCTCCGTCCCCAGCGCCGCGCCCACCGCCGTGAGGTGGGCCTGGCCCTTCGGGTCCACCACCTCGATGCGCAGCGCGCCGCGAGGGCCCTCCACGTCCGCCACCCACGCCGCCTCGCCGCCCGTGCCGCTGCCGGTCATCATCGCGCGCCGCACGGACGTCAGGCGAGGATGCTGGAGCAGCCGGAGCAGCCCCACCTGCTGGAACGCCGCGAGCAGCCAGGTGACGGCGCCCGAGTCGAACCCCAGCCGCGTCGACACCGTGCGCGCGCCCAGCACCAGCGGCAGCGTGGCCTGCTCGGGCGTGTCGAGCCGGAAGACCCGCGTGGGGCGCCCATCCGAGAACATCACCCGCCGGCCGTCCGTCAGCGGCAACACCTGCCGCTCCAGCCCGCCCTCCGTGACGTCGAAGGCCACCCCCAGCCGGTCCATGTACTCCAGCGAGTCCGGGCCCGCCTGGTCCGCCATGGCGAAGCGGATGCCCACGTCGACGCGCTCGGCGCCCCCCACCCGCTCCGCCGCGCCCGCGACGAGCCTGGGCACCAGCCCCGCCATCCACGCGGAGCTGAGCAGGACGGGTGCCCGTGGGGGCGTCCCCGACAACCGCAGCACCGCCGACTTCACCCGCGACGTCCAGCGGGTGATGTCGAGCACCGCCACGCCCCGCCGGACCGCCGAGCGCAGCACCGCGTCGTCCGGGTCATTGACCAGCGACACCACGGCCCGGGGCCGTCCGGACAGGGACGCCAGCGGATCGGACGCCGTCACGTCCAGCACCGCCGCCTCCGCGTTCCCCAAGCGCTGGGCCAACGCCTCCGCGGGCTCGCGGCGACGACCCGCGATGACCAGCGGGAGCTCCGGATGCCGCTCCCGCAGCACCTGCGCGAGCCACGTCCCCACCACGCCGTAGCCGCCCACCAGAACGACACTGTCCTCAGACACCATTGCGCGCTCCACCCGCCTGGCGTGGGCCATCCACGCCGCTCGAAGCACTTATTAGGTCATTCGACCTATATTTTCACGACAATCGCCCTGGCCGCGTGGCCGGGGGTGGGCGTCGTCCCTGGCGTTGTGCTCCGGCCGCGCCTGCCGCAGGCTTGGCCCCGTGAGGGCGTCCGAGCAGATGGCGGTGGCTGAACCCCAGCGGGCCGGGCGCGCGCGGCTCGCCTTCGAGCGCGTCGGTCCTCGCACCGTCGTGCGCACCGCGCTGGCGCACAGCCCGCTGCGGCTGCTCACGCCCCGGAACCACGGCCACGCGGCCTGGGCCTACACCAGCTCCTTCGGAGGCGGCCTGGTGGACGGCGACCACGTCTCTTTGGAGGTGGACGTGGCCCCGGGTGCCACGGCGCTGCTGGCCAGCCAGGGCGCCAACCGCGTCTACCGCTCACCCCATGGCTGCCGGAATGACGTGGCCGCCCGCGTGGAGGAGGGCGCGCTGCTGGCCTTCGTCCCGGACCCCACCGCGTGCTTCGCCGGCGCCCGGTATGCCCAGACGCTGGACGTCCGGCTCGCGCCCCGCGCCTCGCTGGTGCTCGTGGACGTCATCACCTCCGGCCGCGGCGCCAGTGGTGAACGGTGGGCCTTCACCCACTATGACTCCACCCTGCGCGTCACCGTGGGCGGCCGTGCGCTCGTGGACGAGCGCTGGCTCCTGGACCCACGGCATGGCGCGCTGCCCGAGCGCCTGGGCCGATTCAACGCGCTGGCCACCGTGCTGCTGGTGGGCCCCAGGCTCGCGGAGGCCCGTGGGCCCCTCTCCGCCCAGCTCGCCGCGCTGCCGGTGACGTCTCGCGCGGAGCTGGTGCCCGCGGTCAGCCCCCTGGGCGAGGACGGCCTGCTCCTCCGGGCCGCGGCCATCTCCGTGGAGGCGCTGTTGCACACCACACACGCGTGGCTGTCCTTCCTCCCCGCGCTGTTGGGCGATGACCCCTGGGCCCGCCGCGCCTGACGGTGCCCGCTTGGAAGCCGTTGACGCAGCGCGCTAGGCTGATGGGGTGCACCTGTCCCCTCGCGATGTCGACAAGCTGCTGCTGCATCAGGCCGGCTTCCTCGCCCAGAAGCGCCTCGCGCGCGGGGTTCGGTTGAACTACCCGGAGGCGGTGGCGCTCATCGCCACGCAGCTCCTGGAGTTCATCCGCGACGGCCGGGGCGTGGCCGAGCTGATGGACCTGGGGCGTCAGCTCCTGGGACGCGCGCAGGTGATGGACGGCGTGCCGGAGCTGCTGGCGGAGGTGCAGGTGGAGGGCACCTTCCCGGACGGCTCCAAGCTGGTGACGGTGCACCACCCCGTGGTGGCCGAGCACGGCGACCTGGCGCTGGCGCTGTACGGCAGCTTCCTCCCTGTTCCTCCGCTGGAGCGCTTCAGCGCGGCGGCGCGGACGGAGGAAGGGCGTCCCGGGGAAGTGCGCGTGCGGCCGGGCGACGTCCTCCTCAACGAGGGACGCGACACCGTCACCGTGAGCGTCACCCACCGGGGCGACCGGCCCATCCAGGTGGGCAGCCACTACCCCTTCTTCGAAACGAACCGCGCGCTGGTGTTCGACCGGGCCCGGGCCTACGGCCGCCGGCTGGACATCCCCGCGGGCACCGCGGTGCGCTTCGAGCCGGGTGAGCGCAAGACGGTGCAGTTGGTCGCCATCGCCGGCGGCGCGGTGGTGCGCGGCGGCAACGCGCTGGGCAGCGGCAAGGTGACACCAGAGGGCCGCGAGCGCGCATTGGAAGCGGTGCGCGCGCGGGGCTTCGGCCACGAGGAGGAGCGCTGATGAGCCGGAAGATGGACCGCCGCCACTACGCGGACATGTTCGGCCCCACCACGGGAGACCGGGTGCGGCTGGGGGACACGGCGCTCTGGGCGGAGGTGGAGCGCGACGCCACGGTGTACGGCGACGAGTGCAAGTTCGGCGGCGGCAAGGTGCTGCGCGAGGGCATGGGCCAGCAGGCCGGCGTGGGGGACGCGGACGCGCTCGACTGCGTCATCACCAACGCGCTCATCCTCGACTGGACGGGCATCTACAAGGCGGACATCGGCATCAAGGGCGGCCGCATCGCGGGCATCGGCAAGGCGGGCAACCCGGACGTCATGGCGGGCGTGACGCCGGGCATGGTGGTGGGCGTCACCACGGAGGCCATCTCCGGGGAGGGCCTCATCGTCACCGCGGGCGCGCTGGACACGCACATCCACTTCATCTGTCCCCAGCAGGCGGACGAGGCGCTGGCCAGCGGCGTCACCACCTGGGTGGGCGGCGGCACCGGGCCCGCCACGGGCACCAAGGCCACCACCTGCACGCCGGGCGCGTGGAATCTCCAGCGGATGCTGGAGGCCACGGACGCGATTCCGCTGAACATCGGCCTCACCGGCAAGGGCAACACGTCCCTGCCGCAGGGGCTGGTGGAGCAGGTGCGCGCGGGCGCCATCGGCCTGAAGCTGCACGAGGACTGGGGCACCACGCCGGCCGCCATCGACACCTGCCTCACCCTGGCCGAGGGCGAGGACATCCAGGTCACCATCCACACGGACACGCTCAATGAGTCCGGCTACGTGGATGACTCGCTGGCCGCGTTCAAGGGCCGCACCCTCCACACGTACCACTCCGAGGGCGCGGGCGGCGGGCACGCTCCGGACATCATCCGCGTGTGCGGCGAGCCCAACGTGCTGCCCAGCTCGACGAACCCCACGCGCCCGTACACGGTGAACACGCTGGATGAGCACCTGGACATGCTCATGGTGTGTCACCACCTGGACCGGGAGATTCCCGAGGACGTGGCCTTCGCGGAGAGCCGCATCCGGGGGGAGACCATCGCCGCGGAGGACATCCTCCACGACCTGGGCGCCATCAGCATCATGGCCTCGGACAGCCAGGCCATGGGCCGCGTGGGCGAGGTCATCTGCCGGACGTGGCAGACGGCGCACAAGATGCGCGAGCAGCGCGGCCGGTTGCCAGACGAGCGCGGCGACAATGACAACCTCCGCATCCGCCGCTACGTGGCGAAGTACACCATCAACCCCGCCATCGCCCACGGCATGTCCCACGAGGTGGGCTCGGTGGAGGTGGGCAAGCTGGCGGACCTGGTGCTGTGGAACCCAGCCTTCTTCGGCATCCGGCCGGAGCTGGTGGTGAAGGGTGGCTTCATCGCCTGGGCGCAGATGGGGGACGCCAACGCCTCCATCCCCACGCCGCAGCCCTACATGATGCGGCCGATGTTCGGCGCTCGAGGCCGCGCGACAGGCGCCACCAGCGTGGCCTTCATCTCCGGACGCGCCTTCGCCGAGGGCACGGTGAAGGACCTGGGGCTCGCCAAGCGGCTGGTCGCGGTGAGTGGCTGCCGCGGCCTGGGCAAGAAGGACATGAAGCTCAATGACGCCCTGCCCGCCATCACCGTGGACCCGGAGACCTACGAGGTCCGCGCGGACGGCGAGCTGCTTCGCTGCGAGCCCGCCAGGCGCCTGCCCCTGGCCCAGCTCTACTCGTTGTTCTGAGAGGGACGCGAGACATGGGCTCGACGTGGCGGGTGTTGCAGCTTTCGGACTCCGGCTTTCCCACCGGCGGCTTCGCGCACTCCGGCGGGCTGGAGGCCGCGGTGCAACTGGGCGAGGTGCGAGGCCCCGCGGAGCTGCGGCGCTTCGTGCGGGACCTGCTGTGGCAGACGGGCCAGGGCGCGCTGCCGCTCTTGAGCGCCGCGCACCGTGAGCCCACGTCGCTGCCCGCGCTGGACGCGCGCGCGGAGTCGTTCCTCTCCAGTCACATGGCCAACCGCGCCAGCCGCACGCAGGGCCGGGCCTTCCTGGACACCTGCGCGCGCATCTTCCCCCGGCCGGTGACGCCGGTCCGCGAGGCGGCCCGCGCCGCCGGGCTGCGCTTCCATCATGCGCCCGTGTTCGGCGCGGTGTTGCACGCGCTGGACGTGTCGCTGGAGGACGCGCAGCAGCTCTTCCTGTCCCTCACCTTGAGGGGCGCGCTGTCCGCGGCGGTGAGGCTGGGCATCGCGGGCACGCATGAATCCCACCAACTCCAGCACCAGGCCACGCCCCTGCTGGACGAAGTGCTGGCGCAGTGCGCGGCGCTGGGGGTGGAGGCGCTGGCGCAGCCGTCTCCCCTGCTCGACCTGTTCGGCGCCACGCACGACCGGCTCTATTCCAGGCTGTTCCAGTCCTGAGTGAGGTGAAGCGCACATGCACGACGACCACCGCGGCCACGGACACGACGACGACCATGACCACGAGCACGAGGAGTGGGACCACCCGGGCCACTACCACGAGCGCGAGGAGCCCCAGCGGCGCGACTACAAGGCCCGCGCCTTCACCATTGGCATTGGCGGGCCGGTGGGCAGCGGGAAGACGGCGCTGGTGCTGGCGCTGTGCCGCAAGCTGCGCGAGCGCCACCGCCTGGGCGTCGTCACCAACGACATCTTCACCCAGGAGGACGCGGAGTTCCTCGTCCGCCACCAGGCGCTGTCCCCGGACCGTATCAAGGCGGTGGAGACAGGCGGCTGCCCCCACGCGGCCATCCGCGAGGACATCAGCCACAACCTGCTGGCGCTGGAGCAACTGATGGAGGCGCTGGCGCCGGAGCTGCTCATCGTGGAGAGCGGCGGCGACAACCTGGCGGCGCAGTACAGCCGCGAGCTGGCGGACTACACCGTCTACGTCATCGACGTGGCCGGCGGGGACAAGGTGCCACGCAAGGGCGGCCCCGGCATCACCCAGTCCGACCTGCTGGTCATCAACAAGACGGACCTGGCGCCGTATGTCGGCGCGGACCTGGGCGTCATGGACCGCGACGCGCGGAAGATGCGCGGCGACGGGCCCTTCGTCTTCACCCAGGTCACCCAGGACGTGGGCGTGGACGCGGTGGCCGAGCACATCCTCGGCGCGTGGCGGCAGCGCACCGGGGCTCGGGGGGCCTGACGTCACGCGGCCGCCTCGGACCGACGGGCTCGCGTGTCAGGGCCCGGGCAGCGGATGACCCAGCCCCTCTCGCGTCCTACGGTTGGGCCTGTAGCGGCTTCAACAGTCCCGCTCGGTCCAGCAGCGCTCGCACCCGCTCAGCCAGCGCCACATGCTCCGGATTGCTGGCCGTGAAGCGCTCGGGCGTGAGAACGAGGATGGTGCCCTTGTCCTCTACCTGCTCGACGCGCACCGGAGCAGGAAGGGGAGGCACCGGCCCTCGATGCCGCGCGAGGTAGGTCACCCACCCAACGAACGTGCCCGGGTCCGCAAACTCGGAAGAACTGTCCCGATGGGTGACGGATGTGGCGATGCCCCATTCCGGGTCCCAGGCCAGCGCCAGCGCACTCACGACCTGGGAGAGAGTAAGGGAGGAGAGGAGTCGCTCCGCAACGGGTCCAATCGGTGGAAGTGTGAGGGTGCAGCGATCCACCACATGCCGCGAGCGCGAACCGCAAGAGAGGCTCGCCACACTGTTGCCCTCGACCATGCCGTTCCAAGCCGCGAAGGAAACGTCACCAGCCCCCTGTTGGTATTTCTCCTTGTCGAACAGGCCCATCAGGGTCTTTTCGTCGGGTTCGAACCGACGACTTCGAGCTTCTTCCAGAGAGCTTGCTTGCTCGTACCACTGCGAAACGGCTCCGTCCAAGGGGGCCAACCTTCGGAAGAAGGTTCCAGCACGTCGAGCGTATTCTTCCACCGGCTCACGTCGTCCGGGCCAATAGGCGCCAGCGTAGTATTTTTCGGTCATCTGGTACCTCACCCATGGGAGCGGCGGGGTGTGTACGACGCGGATCCTACCGAGACCTTCGGCTCTGAATAACTCGCGGACAGAATCCGCGGCCTCCCCCTCTCTGCCAACGTGAGTGAGACATTTCGTATCCGGCAGTTGAGATGGTCACCCTACCATCGCCGGCACGCGCAGGGGCGCCCCGACCAGAGGAGTCAAGGCGCCGAGCGCCCCCCAATCGCCGGGAAGCGCTCGTAGGCCCGCTTAAGCGCGACCAGGTGGGCGGGGTTGACCAGGTCGAGCGGCGTGTCCGTGAGCCGCACGACCCATCCGCCCGATGCCGTGCGCCGTGCCCGTGAGAGCAGCTCGGCGTCGCGGGCAGGGTCCGGGAACCCGATGGCGCGGGCGGCAGCATCCGACCAGTAGTTCAGCCACCCGAGGTAGTGCGGAATCTCAGGCGCGGGGATGTCCCATGAGTGCTTGAGCCAAGGCAGCCCATGAGGCGGAACAGACCGCTCATCCCCGGGGTGGCGATACTGCTGCGCCACTGTATCGGCAACGCCAGACGGCAGCGCGCGCCCCCAGAACGCACGTGCGCTCTCCGCTACGGCTTCCAGCGCATCCGCTGCCGCTGCGATGCCGACTGCATCCTGTGGCAGCGTCGCATGGACTTCAAAATGAGGCGCCCCAATTGCGGCAAGGCCCATCGCATTTTCCCACCCGCTAAGCGTCACGACACGGTCGTCGTCATCGTTGCAAAGGAAGGGAAAGCCATTGTCTGTCCTATCTGCCGCGACCCACTCGTCGCGGTGAGGCAACGGAATGAGGTCGTCCTTTTCAGAAGTCGTCCACCCCAGCCGCAGGCCGGGGACCGCACCCTCCATTCCATGGACGATGGCGACAGGACGCCCATCGTCGCCCACCAGCGCAGGCGCATAGACTGCAAGGTGTAGGGAACTCTGTATGGGTGACACGTCAGCACCAATCCATGACGACAATGTTGAGGTTGGGGACGAGTCGGAGCAAGGCGGCTTTGTGCGCTGCGCTTTTGACGCCAACGAAGAAATCATATCCACATTCCGCTGCGAGTTTGGCCTCGCGTCGTATCTCCGGCAATTTCACTCTGGCAAAAAATGCTTGTGAGCGAGGCGAGTGTATATCGAAATCATCAGTCTTGACTTCCCACAGCGTGCGCGTAGCAAGCGCCAGTGCGTCGAATTGCTTTCCATTGACGAGCACGTCCCAACCGGGGAAGCTGTTGTTCGGGACTTTGTCGGCACACTCATTGTGAGGGTCATTACCACCTCGTTGAGGCACTGGGACGGGCCTGCACTCGGGGCGGCGCTCTCGGTCCAGTGGATCGGTCGGCGCCGGGGGGAGCCAGTCCTGCCCTGATGACTCGGGCTTGGGCTTTCGGTGCGTCAAACGCTCCTGCTCATTGGATGGCCGCGTTTGAGTCTCGGGCTTGGCTTGCTCACGAGACGCTCTCCGGTATGCATCCAACTCCTCTTTGATGGCGACTGCCACCACGACTGCGCCAGCGACAACCACAGCCCCAATAATTATCTCGGGTGCTATCAGAATGCAGACGCCCAATCCAATAGCAGCACCACCCGCAGAGGCGACAGAGCATCTTCCCGTGACATCGCGAAACTCGATCCGGTCAAGGTCGAGCGCGTGATAACACCGCTCCACAAGCACGGCCCATTCGTTGGATGCCTCCCGCACCACGCATCGCCCGCCATCCGCCCACGGCAACGTCGCGGCCCGTTGGAGGTTGGCGACCCTCGGGTTCCGGGCCGCTGAGCCTTTCCGGCTCGGCGCCGACGTAGCGCAGGCTGAGAGAAGGAGCAGAAGTGCGGCGCAGGCGCGGAGTCGCATGGTCACGTCCTTACGAATGGGGTTCCGCCCGCCACGCTCGACAGTAAAGGTGCTCGGAACGCGCCTGAGTCTCGCAGCGCGGCCCCTGTGGAGCCAGAACCGCGTGCATCCTGTCCGCGCCGCCGCAACTCAGCGGTACACCTTTCCACCCCAGATGAATGCGACCCCGACGAGCGGCACGCCATAGGCCGCGACGTACCCTGTCGGCAGCAGGTACGCGACGAGCAGCTCGTTTTCCCACCCACCAGGGCGCTCCTGCATCCAGTCCGAGGCAAGCGTGCGTCCCGCGCCGACAGCTATCGCTCGGCAGTCAGTTCCTCAGCAAGCTCCGCCAGCTTTACATTTCTACTCTCAGGGCCAGCGCGAAACCCAATAGGCACCGTAGCTGCGGGGGCTGGAGAAGGCGCGTGGGGAGTGGGCGCTCATCTGCCTCACCCACAACCTGCGCAAGCTGCACGGCGCGACGGTGGCCGCGTAGCTGTAGGGGCCCCCCTCCGAGGCGCCCGTGGAATGAACATTCCTTCCACCGCAGCCCCCCGCAGACAGCGGGGCAGTTGGCCTGGACGCAACGGGGAGCTCTTTACCCGGCCCCTTGCCCCTTACTGAAACACGCTCCTAGTTCGCCGGCGCGGGCGCCTTCTCCTTGATGGGCGGCGTCTGAGGCGCGGGCACCCTCGCCGGCGGCGCCTTCCAGGTGGACGACTTCCCGGGCGTCTTCTGGCCCCGGGCCAGGTGCCGCTCGATGCGCCGCTTCACCTCCGGCAGCACGTCGTTGGGCACGGGGATGGAGAGGTTGTACTGCGCAATCTTCCAGGCGCCGCCGTCCTTCACCAGCACGCCGCTGCCGCGGCTGGGTCCCAGGTTGGGCGTGTCCAGCGTCTCGTCGAACCAGGCCACCGCGCCGTCCTTCGAGAGGGCGATGTGCCGCGACGTCGCCTTGAAGTTCCAGGCCTTGCCCTTGGCGAAGTACGGCTTCGCCCACGCGCGGAACGCGTCGCGGGTCCAGCGCTCGGTGGCGTCGGTGCCCAGGTACACCGCGTCCTCGGTGAAGTGGCCGAAGTAGCGCGCCTCGTCCGCGGCGGCGGCGGCCTGGTGCCAGTCATCCAGCACTGCGGTGATGGCGGCCTTCGGGTCAGCGGGAGCCGTGTTCGCGGGAGTGGAGGCGAGCACGAAGAACAGCAAGGCAACGGTTGGCACGCGGAAGACCTCGTCAGGCAGGGCGTTCAAGGTATGAAGCGGCACGGCCCGCCCCGCGTCAAGGCGAACGGGGCGGAGAGAAAGGCACGAATCGCATGGTCCTCGAGAGCTTCCTGGTGGGTGAGGGCGATGTGCCCACGGTGATGCTGCACGGCTTCCTGGGCACGGGGCGCAACCTGCGCTCGCTGGCGGCGGCGTGGAGCGCGGCGGACCCGCGCCGGCGCATCCTCCTGCCAGACCTCACCGGGCACGGGACGTCCCCTGCCCTGCCGGCGAACTCGGACCTCTACAGCATGGCCCGGGACGTGGTGGACACCGCGCGTGCGCAGGGGTTCCAAGGTCCGTTCGATTGGGTGGGGCATTCGCTGGGAGGGCGGGTGACGCTCGCGGCGAGCCTGAATGTGCCGGAGGCCGTCCGGAGCGTGTCGCTGCTGGACATCGCCCCGGGGCCTGTCCCGGGGGACTTGTCGGAGAGTGGCAAGGTGCTGGGCATCCTGCTCCAGGCGCCGGCCCAGGCGGAGAACCGCCGGGCGATGCGCGCGGAGCTCACCGGCCGCGGCTTGTCGGAGCCGCTGGCGGACTGGCTGCTGATGAACCTGGCGACGGAGGAGCGCGGCGTGCGCTGGCGCTTCGACCGGCAGGGGCTGGCGGACCTGCACTCGCGCGTGAATGACACGGACCTGTGGGCGGCGGTGGAGCGCGAGGACGGGCCACCCACGCGCTGCCTCCGGGGTGGCCGCTCCAAGTACGTGAGCGACGCGGACGTGGAGCGCCTGGTGGCCACGGGCTGCCCGGTGGAGACGCTGCCGGAGGCCGGGCACTTCGTCCACGTAGACGCGCCGCGGGCGGTGTTGGCCTGGCTGCCATCCAGCGTTCGCTAGCGCTGCGCGCCTCCACGAGGGCAGGTCAGATGCGCACGCCCAGCAACAGGCCGGGCCACATGCGGACGCCGCCGGGGCCGCGCCCCAGCTTCCACTGCGGCAGCCAGCTCACGTCGCGGTCCTCGTCCTGAGACGACGGGTCGTACGCGTTGAGCGACACACCGCCGAAGAGCGCGAAGCGCCGCTTGAGCTCCCACCCCAGCGTGGCGCGCATCCGGAACAGCGTGTTCTTGGGCCCCGTGCCATAGAAGTTCGGCTGCCAGCTCCCGTATGACAGGTCCACGTCCAGCGAGTAGCGGTCCGCGGCATCCAGCGGGACGTGCACGCCCAGGCCCAGGTTGAGGAAGGTCCGCAGCGAGTCTTCGCCAATCCCCACGCCCGTGGTGGCCAGTACATAGACAGTCCGGCTCCCATACTTGATGCCCACCGACAGGGGCATGACGTCGTCGGCGGAGAGCTCCAGCACGAAGCGCCCCTTGCGGACGATGCTCAAGAGGCCAATGGGCACCGACACGTCGTCGGCGATGTTGATGAGCCCCAACTGCACGCCGCGCACCTCGGCCGCCACGTTGATGAGGCCCACCTGCGCGCCCGCGACGTCCCCGGAGATGTTGATGAGGCCCACCTGCGCGCCCGCGAGCCGCTCCGCCAGGTTGATGCCCACGGCCGCCTGCACGCCACGAAGGCGCGCCGCCGCGCGGTTCGCCGTGGCGCTCACCTGGAAGCCCGTGAAGTCCCGCTCGGCCAGGTTGAAGACGGCGGACACCTGTCCGCCCGTGCCGCCACTGAAGGCGAGGTTGCCGCCGAACGCCGTCTGGAGCCCGAAAATCTCCCCGCCCGCCACGTTCGCGATGCCCGACACCTGGAACCCCTCCAACGTCCCGTCCACCCACCCCACGCCGACGGCCACGCCCAGCCCCTGGAGCTGCATCGAGCGCACGCCCAGCACGCCCAGCGCCAGGTGGTTGCGCCCGCCGCCACCCCACAGCGCGGTGGTGGCCAGCGGCGGCACCAGTGACAGATTGAAGGGCACGGAGGGCATGTCGCCGAGGACCACCGGCTCGCCAACGGACAGGGCCTGGGCCCGCATGTCCGTCCCGCCTCGCGCCGCCGTGCGGGTGAGCGTCATGGGCACGAAGTGCTCCGCGCGCAGCTCCGAGCCCCCCTTCGGCGACACCGTCAACTCCGCCTCGAGCCGCTGCGCCGGCCGCTCCAGCACGACGTGGTAGCGCCCCGCCTCCAGTCCCAGCGCCAGGCGCCGGCCCGCGGGCTTCTGCAGCTCCGCGACCAGCTGGTTGCCCCAGTCGCGCACGAAGAGGCGGCCCTGCACGTCCTCCGCCACCGTGAGCCGCACGCGTGAGGTGCGCAGGTCCGTCAGCACCAGGTCGCCGCTGCCCGCGAGCTGGATGTCATAGGCCGCGTGCTGCGGCCCACCCTGCGAGCGCTCCGTGCGCGCCAGCGTCTCGTGGAAGGCGAACTGGTAGGCCTCGTGCAAGGTGACGCGGCCATCGCCGCTGGCATCCGCCGCGCCGCGCAGGCCCGTCACCAGGAAGTGCGTGAAGAAGGACGCGCCGATGGTGTCCGACTCCTGCGCCACTTCGTCCGCGGAGCTGGAGGCGAGGTACGCGTGGCCCCTCACCTGCGACGCCGCGTCCATGAGGAAGCCCGGCCGGTGCACCCCGCCCTTGAAGCGCGTCAGCGCGCCGGAGCCGCACGAGTCCAGAATCGCGATGCGCACGTCCACGGGCACCGCACCCAGCTCCTGCTTCAGCGCCGCGTAGGTCAGCCGCTCACCGCGCGGCAGCAGCCCCTCCGCGTCCGAATGGCCCGAGTAGTAGAGCACCAGCTCGCTGCGAACGCCGTCCGCGGTCGCGGCCTCCACCAGCACCCGCATCCGCGCCAGCGCCGCCAGCAGGCCCTTGCGGTCCGCCTCCAGCAGCAGCACGCGGTCCGCCACCGCCACGCCGCCCAGCTCCTCCAGCACGCGGGACATGGCCAGCGCATCCGAGCCCGCGTAGCGCAGCCGCTCGCGCCCCTCGCCGCCCTCGCTGGAGCCCACGAGCAGCGCGAAGCGGCGCAGCGTCACCGGGGGCGCTTCCGCCGGGGGCGGCGTGGCCGCGGCGGACACGGTGGCCCACACGCCCAGGCAGGCGACGGCCAGCAGACCGCACCGGCGGCCCCATCCCCCAGCAGTGGTGCGTCTCATCATCCGCGTTCCACCCCACGCGTCAGGCCCGGCCCGGCCTCAAGCGAGTCCCTCGGCATATCTCGACTGGTGGCCGGCGCGCGAGCGCGGCTCACGGACTCCAGAGCGCCCGCCGCACCACCCAGGAGCTGCCGCCCCGGCCATCCCGCACCACCGCCCAGAACGTCACCTCTTGCGCCTGCGCGCCCGCGGGCGGCTCCCACTCCGTGCGGTGCCGGCCTTCCTGCCCGCCGAACGACGAGCCTCCCGTCTCCTGCGGCGCGAACTCGCCCAGCGTCGCGTGCCACGAAATCTCCCAGCTCTCCCGCAGCGTCACCGCCTCCAGCCGCAGCCCGGGCACCACGTAGGTCTCCTGCAAGGCGGCCACGTCCTCGGACGTCACCACGAAGGGCCCGGCCCCCCGCAGCTCCAGCGGCGCCTCCGCGGGCCACGCGACGTCATCCACGCGCAGGCCTGGAATCACCGGCTGTTCGTTCACCCGCATGCCCTCCACCGCCGGGCACCAGAAGACCATCAGCTTCTGCGCGTACACCACCTCGTCGCCCGCCTGCGCGCGCAGCACCAGCGGCATGCGCAGGCCCCCCAGCCCCCGGTACGGGTCCAGCTCCTGCACGCGCTGGAGCAGCGGGATGTCCTCCGCCAGCGTGGACGCGCCCGGACGGACGCTGAGCGCCAGCTCGCCCGCCACGGTGGCGCCCTCGGAGAGCAGCACGCGGTTGGACGCGTTCGCGCACGTCCGGTCCTCCCTGTCCGCGCACGCCCACAGCGTGTACTGGATGGGCCGCCCTTCCCCCGCCGGGTCCACCAGCAGGGTCCGGTACGTCACGTCCGAGGAGAGCTCATCCAGCGTCTCCTGCGTGATTTCACAGGCGGACGCCATCAGCTCCGGAGGCTCCGTGGCGATACCGAGCACGCGGAAGTCAAACACGCGCGACGGCTGGTCCTCCACGTCGACACACGCGGCGGCGCCCAACAGCAGCAGCGACAGGCCGCAGGACTCGAGCAGGGCCTTCATCTCAGAAGCTTCCTTTCACACCCACCACGGGGAGGATGGGGATGCCCGGCACCTCGTACTCGCGGCGGAACCGGTAGTCATTGAAGACGAACTCGACGTTCTGCGCGTTGTAGAGGTTCTGCACGTCCAGGTAGGCCGTGAGCGTCCAGCTCTGGAACCGCCAGCTCTTGTCCACGCGCACGTCCAGTTGGTGGAAGCCACCCGTGCGGTCGGAGAAGTACGGGCCGAACGTCGCGTTGAAGCGGTTGCGGTCCGAGTCGTAGACATCATAGCCGCCCGCCAGCGGCGTCATGGGCCGGCCGCTGGTGTAGCGGAAGCGGCCACCCAGCTCCCAGCCGTTGCCCAGCACGTAGCTGGCCACCAGCGTGAGGATGTGCGTCTGGTCCCACGGGCTGAGGCCGTACGTGGAGTCGTCCGGCACGGCGCCCCCGCCACCGAACAGGCCGCCGCCCTGAGGCCGAGGCCCCGCGCGGCCGTCCTCGGCGCGGCTGAAGGTGTACGACAGCCAGCCGGACCACTTGTCGGTCGCGGAGGCGCGGTCCTTCTTCAGCATCACCTCCACGCCATACGCGCGGCCGATGCCGTCGTTGGAGTACGGCAGCGTGAAGACGCCCCCGCCCTCGTTGGTGACGAGCTGACCGGGGGACACCACGTTGTTGAAGCGGCGGTTGAAGAAGCCGGTGACGTCCACGTTGAACACGTCGTTGAAGCGGTGCTCCACGCCGAGGCTGCTCTGGAACGCGCGCTGGTAGGCGAGGTCCGGGTTGCCGTAGGGCAAGGTGATGAAGCGGAACGTCTCCGGCGGCTGGCTGTAGAGGCCCAGCGAGCCCTTGAGGTTGGTGCGCGACGTCGCCGCGTAGCGGACCCACAGCCGCGGGTCCAGCGCCAGGTTCCGCGTGTTGCCCACCGACTGGAGGTTGCCGCGCACGCCCGGCGTGAAGGTGAACTGCCCCACCTGCAGGTCGGCTTCGAGGAAGAGCGCGCCGTCGAAGGCGCTCAAGGCAATCTGCTCCTCCAACTGCTGGCCCACCGGCTCGGCCCCAGGGAAGGGCACGTACTCCACGCCGCCCGGCGCGGGGAAGGACACGTCGTAGCGCTCGTGCTCGAAGACGATGTCCAGACCGGTGCGGAGCGTGAGCGCGGAGGACAGCTCGATGCCGAGCACCTCGCGGGCGCCCAGCGTGTAGGTCCTGCCATCCTGCCGCGCGAGGCCGAAGTCGACGCTGCTGCGGTCCATGCCGACGAAGGGCGTGAAGACGGACCACATCGCGCCCTTGCGGTAGGTCCAGTCGCCCTTCACCCGGTGGAAGTTCGTGCGTGTGTCCAGCTCCAGGTCCCGCTCCGTCTCGGGGCCGGTGGACACCACGCGGAGCTGGTCATCACTGCCGAAGGCCATGATGTAGCCGGAGCTGCGCGCGCCCCCTGGCGTCACGGCCGTGTCGTCATTGGCCGTGCCCCGCTTCGCACCGAAGTCCACGCGGAGCTGGTAGTCCCAGTAGCGCGGCACCACGGAGAGCGTGCCCCCCTCCGACTCCGGCAGGACGGCGGGCAGAATCGCGTCGATGTAGGAGCGGCGCGCGGCTGCGGCCACGCTGATGCCGTCCGTAATCGGGCTCTCCAGGAAGAAGCCCGCGTCCAGCAGGTCCACCTTCACCGAGCCATGCAGCGTGTCCGAGGCGCCCTTGCGCGTGCCCACCTCGACGATGCCGCCCACCGCGCGGCCGTACTGGCTGCCGTAGCCGCCCGGGAAGAAGTCGAGCTGGTCGATGAACTCGGCGTTGACCACCGACGGCCCGCCGAGCAGGTGGAACAGGAGGGGGATTTCGACCCCGTCCATCATCGTCGACGTCTGGCCCGGGTTGGAGCCACGCACCAGCAGCTCGCCGGAGATGAAGGGCGCGCGCGCCACGCCCGGCAGCGACTGGATGACGCGGATGGGGTCGCCGAAGGAGCCCGGCGTCTTCTGCGCCTCCTCGCGGGTGATGGTGCGGCGCACCACCTCCTTCTTCGGCCGCGCGGAGCGCACCACCGTCTCCAGGCCGCTACCCGAGGGCGCGAGGTAGAAGTTCACCTCCGTCGTCTCGTTCGGCTTCAGCTCCTCCTTCGTCTGGTAGAGCTGGAAGCCCGTGGCCACCACGCGCACCTCGCAGGGGCCCGCGGGCACCTCGAGCGTGAAGCGGCCGTCGTCGTCGGACATCGCCTCGGGCGCGTCCGGGTCGTCACCGCAGCGCACGGTGGCGTTGGGCACGCGCGAGCGGCTGCCGCGGGAGATGAGCTGGCCGGTGAGCGTGGCCTTGGGCTGCTCGGCCTCCGCGGCCTCGGCGCCCGCCTCCGGCTCCGGCGCGGTGAGGGTGAAGTGGTAGACGTACTCCACCTGCACCGGCGCGGGCACGCCGTCGACCTCGGCGGGCGAGAAGCGGAACTGGCGCACCGCCGCCATGGCGGCCTCGTCGAAGCCGTTGCCCACCGGCTCGGTGGGCAGCACCTCGGCGACGGAGCCGTCATCCGCGATGGTGATGATGAGCCGCACCGACGCGGTGAGCCCCTGCGCGAGCGCCTCGGGCGGGTACTGCGCCTCCACCTGCTGCACCAGCTCGGGAGGCCTGGTGATGGTGGGCTGGGCCTGCGCCGGGGGTGGCGTGGCCGCGTCCGCGGGAGGCGCGCCGGCCTGGGGTGCCTGCGCGAGCACCGGCGCCGCCAGCAGGAGCGAGGTCGCGACGAGCGCGCCTCGGGCTTTCAGGAGGGAGGACATGGCGTGTCCAAGCATACGGGTGAGGGAGTTGCCGCTCCCGCTGAAAGAGAGCCGGAGCGAAGGCGAGGTGGAATCCCGGCGGCGCCTGTGGGGAGGGGTACCCCTGGCATGCCGGGCACGCCCGCGCTCCGCCCCCCTCCCAGCGGGAGTGGCGACATCAATCGAGCAGGAAGGTGTACGCGTATTTCATCTCCGTGGAGACGGGCTCGCCGCCTTTGATTGCGGGCTTGAAGCGGAAGCGGCGAATGGCATCCCGCGCCGCCTCGTTGAGGCCATAACCGGGGCCCTTGAGAAGCTTCACCGCCACCACCTTGCCTTCGTGGTCGATGGTGATGGAGAGCGTCACGGTGCCCTCCACGCCCGCGCGGCGCGCCTCCTCTGGGTAGGGAATCTTCACCTCGGAGGCCACCGTGGGCTCGGAGTCCACCTGGTAGATGGGCGCGTACTTCGGCGCGCTGTACCCCTTCACGTCCTGGGGCGCCTTCGCCGTGGGCCCCGTCCTGCCGTAGAGCGTGTTGCCCACGGGCGCCGCGAAACCTCCGGCGCTGGTCGTGGAGGACATCGACAGCCCCACCACCAGGGGCGCGGGCGTGGAGGGCACCGTGACGCTCTCCATCAC